>NZ_VRVD01000136.1:0-9484 GCF_008040015.1 Methylobacterium sp. WL18
GTCTTCCAACGCCGAAAAATGCTCCACCAGTGCCTTGCCTGACATCGGATGCCTCACCAGACCGAGGCCCCCTGTGAATCACGCAAAAGGCAACACCGAAATCCATTCCTTTCAAGCGATCGCCCTGCCGAGCGGCGCCGGGCCCCTTGCAGCGCCCGGCGAATCGCTCTATCGAGCGTACCGTACGGTACGGTACTGGGAACGATGCCTTCGAACCTTGCAGAGCGTCGGGAGACGATGGAGGCAGGCGCCCAGGCGCCGGAGCCGCCATCCGTGCGCCAGCAGGCGGTGCTCGACGCCGTGCTCGCCCTCATGGTCGAGGACGGGGATCAGCTCACCATGGATGCCGTGGCCCGCCGGGCGAGTTGCTCTAAGGAGACGCTATACAAGTGGTTCGGCGACCGCGACGGCCTGCTGACCGCCACCGTGCGGTGGCAGGCATCCCGGGTCCATGCCGGCCGCGAGGCCGTCCAGGCGCTGGACGGCACCAGCCTGCGGGAGCATCTTCAGGACTTCGCGGTCTCCTGGCTGACGGTGATCGCGAGCCGCACCTCGGTGGCGCTGAACCGGATCGCCGTCGCCCATGCCGGCTCGCGCAAGAGCAACCTCGGCGGCATCGTGCTGGCAAACGGCCGCTTCGCCATCGGAGAGCGGGTGAAGCCGGTGCTGGAGGCCGGGCGCGCGGCGGGGCTGCTCGCCTTCGCCGACAGCGAGGCGGCGTTCCGGACCTTCTTCGGCCTCGTCGGCCGGGATATCCAGATCCGATTACTGCTCGGCGAGGCGCTCGACCTCGACGCGGATGAGATCCGGCGCGATGCGGAGCGCGCCGTGGACCAGTTCCTGGCCCTGTACGGCCAGGCCAATGCCTAACCCCACCCGAAACCATCACCTGAAGAGGAAACCGACATGCGGGTTTATTACGATCGCGACGCCGACCTGAACCTGATCAAGGGCAAGAAGGTCGCCATCGTCGGCTACGGCAGCCAGGGCCACGCCCACGCGCTCAACCTGCGCGATTCCGGCGTGAAGGACATCGTCATCGCGCTGCGCGAGGGCTCCGCCACGGCCAAGAAGGCCGAGCACGAGGGCTTCAAGGTCCTGTCGGTGGCCGAGGCCGCCAAGTGGGCCGACGTCGTGATGATGCTCACCCCCGACGAGTTGCAGGGCGACATCTACCGTGAGTCCCTCGAAGGCAACATGAAGCAGGGCGCCGCCCTCCTGTTCGCCCACGGCCTCAACGTCCACTTCAACCTGATCGAGCCGCGCAAGGACCTCGACGTCCTGATGGTCGCCCCGAAGGGCCCCGGCCACACCGTGCGCTCCGAGTACCTGCGCGGCGGCGGCGTGCCGACCTTGATCGCCATCGCCCAGGACGCCTCCGGCAACGCCCACGATCTTGGCCTGTCCTACGCCTCGGCCAACGGCGGCGGCCGCGCCGGCATCATCGAGACCACCTTCAAGGAAGAGTGCGAGACCGACCTGTTCGGCGAGCAGGCCGTGCTCTGCGGCGGCCTCGTCGAGCTGATCAAGGCCGGCTTCGAGACCCTGGTCGAGGCGGGCTACGCCCCCGAGATGGCCTATTTCGAGTGCCTGCACGAAGTGAAGCTGATCGTCGACCTCATCTACGAGGGCGGCATCGCCAACATGAACTACTCGATCTCCAACACGGCCGAGTACGGCGAGTACGTCACCGGCCCGCGCATCGTCACGCCCGAGACCAAGGCCGAGATGAAGCGCGTGCTCAACGACATCCAGTCGGGGACCTTCACCCGCAACTGGATGCTGGAGAACAAGGTCAACCAGACCTCGTTCAAGGCGACCCGCGCCAAGCTCGCCACCCACCCGATCGAGGAGGTCGGCACCAAGCTCCGCGCCATGATGCCGTGGATCTCCGAGAAGGCGCTGGTCGACAAGACCCGCAATTGATTTGGGATTTGGCGGCCGGGCTTTGCTCGGCCGCACCTCGGGGGCCGGTCACGCGAAAGCGAGGCCGGCCGTTTCCATTGACGGTTGCCGAACGCGGCCCTTCCCGACAATAACCGCCTCAGCGGTCCCGCCTGCATGAGGACCCGACAGGGTTGGAGAGGACACGCCATGGCATCGCTCTATTCGGACGTGCACCGGGCGCTACAGACCGAGTTCGGCACCACCAAGCTCGCCGTGCGGCTGGACGAGGATTGGGTCCACGAGAGCATCCAGCCGGACGAGGGCGCCTTCATCGCCTCCCGGGACATGTTCTTCCTGTCCACGGTGGATCCCGACGGGATGCCGACCGTCTCCTACAAGGGCGGGCCCCGGGGCCTGGTGAAGGTGCTCGACGAGAACACGCTCGCGTTTCCTGGCTTCGACGGCAACGGCATGTTCTACTCGATGGGCAACATCGAGGGTCAGGCCAAGGTCGGCCTGCTGTTCATCGACTTCGAGACGCCGCACCGGATCCGGGTTCAGGGCCACGCGACGCTGCTGCGCGACGACGCCCTGATGGCCGAGTACACGGAGGCCAAGTACCTGGTGAAGGTCGCGGTGAAGAAGATCTGGGTCAACTGCCCGCGCTACATCCACAAGTATCAAAAGCTCGAGCAGAACAAATACGTCCCGACTCCCGGCCGCGAGACCCCGCTTGCCGCGTGGAAGCGCCTCGACCTCGCCGGCGACGTGATCAGCGATGCGGACAAGGCTCGCGTTGCCCAGGAGGGCAAGTTGGAGGTCGCCGAGTACGAGGCGCTGGTCGCCCGCGGCGAGGCCTGAACGAACACCCCGCGCACGGCTCACCGTCATTGCAAGCGCGAGCGAAGCGACCCAGGGCAACGCACGATCCCCGGAAGGTGTATTGCTGGGCAATGCGCGCAATGACGGTGCGGGACGATGCTATGGCGCGCGCGATGTCAGCCGTGCCCGCCGAAGCCGGAGCCGCTACCCGCCTTTGCGGGCCACGATGAACACCCGTGGAAACGCCAGCAGGCGCAGCCCGTCGCTGCGGCGCGGGTAGCCGGTGTCGATGGCGGACTCGTAGGCGGCCAGGAACCCGGCTGCCTGGTCCGGATCCAGCGGATCGAGGAACGGCCGCAGCCCTGTGGCGCGGACCCAATCCACGATGGCGGCGGCATCCGCCATCGGGTGGTGATAGGCGGTGCGCCAGACATCCACGTCGGCCGCCAGCGGCGCCAGCAGGTCGTAATAGCCGGCCGGGTCCAGCATCCGGCCGAGGCGCCCGGCCACAGCCGGGTCGCCGATCGCCGCAGCCCAGGGGCCGGCGGAGGCGGTCTCGCGCATCAGGCGGTGTGACGGCTCGGCGAGGTTGTCGGGCATCTGCACCGCCAGCACGCCGCCGGGCCCCAGAAGGCCGAACAGCCGGGGCAGGAGCGCCGGATGGTCGGGCAGCCATTGCAGCACCGCGTTCGCGTAGATCAGGTCCGGTGCACGCTCCGGTGCCCAGGTCTCGGCGTCGGCAAGCGCGAAGGCGAGGCCGGGCAGGCGGACCCTTGCGCTCTCCAGCATCGCCGGAGAGGTGTCGAGCCCGACGACCTCCGCATCGGGGAAGCGTTCCGCGATCAACGCGGTGGAATTGCCGGGGCCGCAGCCGAGATCGTAGGCGAGGCGCGGCCTGTCGAGGGGCACCCGGGCCAGCAACTCGGCCGCCGGGCGGGTGCGCTCGTCCTCGAAGCGGGTGTAGAGGGCGGGGTTCCAATCGGCCATCGTGTCCCCCTTTGCTCCATCGTCAGCAGCCGAGTTGATCGGCCAGGTCTGCGAGGTCCCGGGCCGCGTAGGTGACCGGGACCGTGGGCGCTGTCTCGCCGCCGGCCGGTCCGTGCTCGTGGGGCCGGGCGATGTGGGTGGTGGACAGGCCGTGGCTTGCCGCCGCCGCGAGATCGTTCGAATGGGCCGCGACCATCAAGGTCTCGCCCGGCGTGAAGCCGAAGGCCGCCACCGCGTCGCGGTACAGCGCGGGCCTGGGCTTGTAGTCGCGGGAGTAGCCGGCCCCCAGGATCGCGTCGAAAAGCAGCCCGTTGCGCCGGGCGAGGTCGGCCATGAGCCGGACATGGCCGTTGGAGTTGGGCGCCAGGAGGTGACGCTCCCGCAGGCGGCCCATCGCGTCCGGCACCTCGGGCCAGGCATCGAGCCGGTGCCAGGCCTGGACCAGCTCCCGCCGTACGTCGTCCGGCACGCCCGCGATGCCGAACTGCGCCAGCACGCCGGGGAGCGATTCCGCCTGCAGGGTGTCGAGATCGACGTAAGCGCGCGCGCCGGAGCGCACGGTCTCCATCGACGGGCCGTAACATCCGCGCCAGGCATCGGCGAAGGCGCCGGCATCGAGCGCCGGCGCGTGAGCACCGAGCAGGCGCCCGGCCTCCCGGGCCACCCCGGAGCGCCAGTCGACGAGCGTCCCGAAGACGTCGAAGACGAGCGCCCGGATCGTCACCGCACCGCCTGGAGGTTCGGGCTCCGGCGCACGAAGCCGACGATGTCCTTGACCGCGTCCAGCGTCTGCGCCGCGATCGTCTCGGCCCGCCCGGCACCGTCGGCCAGCACGGCGTCGATATGGCCGGGATCGGCGGTCAGCCGGCGCATCTCCCCGGCGATCGGCGCGAGGTTCGTCACCGCGAGGTCGGCAAGGGCCGGCTTGAAGGTCGAGAACTGCGCGCCCCCGAAATCGTGCAGCACCGCCTCGCGGGTGATGCCGGCGAGCGCCGCGTATATCCCCACGAGGTTGTCCGCCTCCGGGCGCTCCTTGAGCCCCGCGATCTCGGAGGGCAGCGGATCGGAATCCGTCTTCGCCCGGCGGATCTTCTGGGCGATGGTGTCGGCCTCGTCGGTGAGGTTGATCCGCGCGTTGTCGGACGGGTCCGACTTCGACATTTTCTTGGACCCGTCCCGCAGCGACATCACCCGCGCGGCCGGACCCCCGATCAGCGGTTCGGTGATCGGGAAGAACGCCTCGCCATGGCCGTGCGCCGCGATCGACTTCGAGAAGTCGGTGTTGAACTTCTGGGCGATGTCCCGGGTCAGCTCCAGGTGCTGCTTCTGATCCTCGCCCACGGGCACGTGGGTGGCGCGGTAGGCCAGGATGTCGGCCGCCATCAGCACCGGGTAATCGTACAGCCCGATCGAGGCGTTCTCCCGGTCCTTGCCGGCCTTCTCCTTGAATTGGGTCATGCGGTTCAGCCAGCCCAGCCGCGCGACGCAGTTGAAAACCCAGGCGAGCTCGGCATGCTGGGGCACCTGGCTCTGGTTGAACACGATCGCGCGCTTGGGGTCGATGCCGGCGGCCAGGAACGCGGCCGTGACCTCGCGGATCTGGCCGCGAAGCGCCTCGGGGTCCTGCCAGACGGTGATCGCGTGCATGTCGACCACACAGTACAGGCACTGCGCGTCGCGCTCCTGCATCTCCACGAAGCGTTTCACCGCCCCGAGGTAGTTCCCGAGATGCAGGTTGCCTGTGGGCTGGACGCCCGAGAAGACCAATTCGGTGAACGCGGCCATCGGCGCCGATCCTGAGCAGTACATAGCCGGGGCTCTGCGCCTGCCGGGCGCGGGGTTACTCGCACCCGCGGCCGGGACCGGTCAAGGATGCGCTCACGGCTCCCGGGCCGCCAGAGCCGCGCTCGGGCACAGATCGACCAGGACGCAGCGCCCGCAGGCCGGGCGGCGATGATGGCAGACCTGTTGGCCGTGCAGCATCAGGATCTCGTGATTGTCGTAGAGGTCCTGCGCGCTCCAGTCGGCGGGCAGTTGCGCCCGCAGGATCGGGTGCGAGGGCCCGACATCGATCCGCGGCCCGATCAGGCCGAGGCGCTGGGCGACGCGGTGGTGGTGGCTGTCCACCGGCAGGGCCGGCATCCGCAGGGTCGAGAAGGACAGCACGGCCGCGCTGGTCTTCGGGCCGATCCCCGGGATCGCCTCCAGCCAAGCGCGCGCCGCCGCGATATCCAAGTCGGCCAGGAAACCGAGATCGAGGCTGCCGCGGCGCTCGCGCACGGCGACGAGCACGTCGCGGATCCGCGGCGCCTTCAGCTCCGGCCAGGTCACGCCGGCGATCGCGGCCTGAATCTCCGACACCTCGGCGTCGATCACCGCCTCCCAGTCCGGGAACCGGGCGCGCAGGGCCTTGAACGCCCGGCCGGATTCGGCGTTGCGGGTCCGGTGCGAGAGCAGCGACGAGATCAGCTCGCTCAGCGGATCGAGGTTGTGGAAATACGGAATCGGGCAGCCGTAGACCGGGCAGAGCCGGGCATGGACCGCGCGCGCCTTGTCGGCCACCGCCGGGTCGGCCGGCGCGGCGACGGATTTACGACGCGGCGCGGATGCGGTGGCGGTCGGGAAGAGGGAGGTCGGCATGCTCGGGGAATCCCCAAGCCGCCGCTGCTGTTCCGGGCTGCCGAATACAGCGGCGATCTGTCCCTTCGGTCAAGACGATGCGACGTTCGCGAGTGGTTACTGGATCATCGTGCCAGGGAAGGGTTTTCTGACAGATCGCGGCGTCGCCGAAGTCCATTCTTCGATCGGCGATTTTTCGATGACCGGATAAGGCGCATCGTCATTCCGGGGCGCCGCAGGCGAGCCCGGGATGACGGGGCGGCTGAGTGAGCCCCGGCGAGATCGCGGCCGCCGAACGAAACAAGACTTCTTTTCGCGACCGTGTCCGGCGGCCTACTTCACGAGCGCAAAGATATTCACGTCGAGGTTGTCGTCGGTGCCGTCCTTGAGGTCGGTGGCGTATTCCTCGACGAAGCGGTCCTGGACGACGATGTCCTTGGCGTCGAGATAGGCCGTCAGCGTCTCGTAGGTGCTATCGATCGACTCGTAGGAGCCCTTGTGCGGGAAGCGCAGGGCCTTGCCGGACGGGGTCGTGCCGAAGCGCAGGCCGTCGGCCTCCGCCGGCGCCGGGCTCGGAGAAGCGGCCACCGGGATCATCGCTTCGTACTCGAAGCCGTCGTCGTCGGTGCGGGTGAACACCGCCAGCGGCCGGCCCGCGGGGGCGATGCCGGCCTTGGCGAGATCCGTCTCGATCCGCGCGAAGGCCTGCCTCAGGTTGACGATGGCCTCCTCCCACTTGGTCTTGCCTGAAAGGATCGCGGCGGGCTTGGCCGGCAGGGTCACCTCGTCGACGTCGCCGGGCTCGCCGGGCTTCTCGATCAGGGTCGGGCGCCCGGGCGTGCCGACGGCCGCCTGGCCGGCGGGGGGCGGAGCGATCGCCTGCTGCGGCGCCGGGGCGGCGCTCTTGGTCGGGTCGGCGACCGGGTTGGGTGCCGTCGTGGTCGGCAGAGGGCTGGTCTGGGCCGGGGACGGCGCGGTGGAGGGCGGCGGCGCGGGCTGCTGCTGCGCCGCGACCGGTCCGGTGGCGAAGACCAGGGCGGTCGAGACGGCGACGAGGGAACGAAGGCGGATCACGGGGGCGCTCCGGTCGGGTCCCGGCGGATCGTCGCGTGGGCTCCCGCCGGCTAACCTAATGGCGATCCGGCCCGCCCGCGAGGGCATGGGTCACGAGAGTCGCGGGTGCGGCGCATCTGCCACGCCGCGCGCGCCCCTCGCTTAGGGCAGAGCGTTTCGCCATATAGATGGCCGATCCCCTCAACCGTCCTGGCTGCATGAGCGCACTCGCCCATAGACGCTTCCTGAAGATGCACGGCGCCGGCAACGCGATCGTGGTGCTGGACCTGCGCGGCTCGGCGGCCAAGGTTCTGCCCGAGGAAGCCCGGGCGATCGCGCAGGATCCGGGCTCGCGCTTCGACCAGCTGATGGTCCTGCACGATCCCGTGAGCGCCGGCACCGATGCGTTCATGCGGATCTACAACACCGACGGCTCGGAATCCGGCGCCTGCGGCAACGGTACCCGCTGTGTCGCCTACGCGATGCTCGACGACCCGGCCATGGCCCGCCCCGCCGAGGGCGGACGGCTGGTTCTGGAGACATCGGCCGGCCGCGTCGGCGTGCGCCGCGTCTCGGAGCGCGCCTTCACGGTCGATATGGGCCGGCCGAAGCTCGCCTGGGACGAGATCCCGCTCTCCGAGCCGTTCCCCGACACGCGGCGGATCGAATTGCAGATCGGCCCGATCGACGATCCGATCCTGCACTCGCCGGGCGCCGTCAACATGGGCAACCCGCACGCGGTGTTCTTCGTGGACCGGGACCCCGCCTCCTACGACCTTGGCCGGATCGGGCCGATGCTGGAGAACCACCCGCTCTTCCCGGAGCGGGCCAATATCTCGATCGCGCAGGTGACCGAGCGCGAGGCGATCACCCTGCGGGTCTGGGAGCGCGGTGCCGGGCTGACGCTGGCCTGCGGCACCGCCGCCTGCGCCACCGTGGTGGCGGCCTCGCGCCTGCGGATGATCGGCCGGCAGGCCAACGTCCGGCTGCCCGGAGGCGAGCTGTTCGTGGAATGGCGCGCCGACGACCATGTCCTGATGACCGGCCCGGTCGCGCTCGTCGCCGAGGGCATCCTGGCGCCGGAGCTGTTTGCCGGCGCCGCCTGATGGGCGTCGAGACCCTCACCTTCGGCTGCCGGCTCAACACGGTCGAGTCCGAGGCCCTGCGCGTCCACGCGGCCTCCGACGGGCGCGACCGGGTGGTGGTGAACACCTGTGCGGTGACCCAGGAAGCCGGCCGCCAGGCCCGCAAGGCGATCCGCCGGATCGCCCGGGAGCGGCCCGGCACCGAGATCGTCGTCACCGGCTGCGGCGCCGAGGTCGAGACCGAGGCCTACGCGGCGATGCCCGAGGTGGCGCGCCTCGTCGGCAACGCGGAGAAGCTCAGTGCAGCCGGTTGGTCGCTCGCCGGCACCGGCCCGGGCGCTGTGATGGCGGCCCGCACGATCGCGCCGACGCGGATCGACGCGATCGCCGGCCATACGCGGGCGTTCGTGCCGGTGCAGAACGGCTGCGACCATCGCTGCACCTTTTGCATCATCCCGTTCGGCCGCGGCACCTCGCGCTCGGTGCCGGTCGCCGACGTCATCACCCAGGTCGAGACGATCGTGGCCCATGGCGGCCGCGAGGTGGTGCTGACCGGCGTCGACCTCACCGCCTATGGCCGCGACCTGCCCGAGCCGTCGCTCTCCCTCGGCAAGCTGGTGCGGGCGATCCTGCATGCGGTGCCGGAGCTCGCGCGCCTGCGCATCTCCTCGATCGACTCCGTGGAGGTCGACGACGCGCTGCTCGCGGCGCTTGCCGATGAGGAGCGGCTGATGCCGCACCTGCACCTGTCCCTCCAGGCCGGCGACGACCTGATCCTGAAGCGGATGAAGCGCCGGCACAGCCGCGCCGACGCGATCCGCTTCTGCGAGACGGTGCGCGCCCTGCGCCCGGACGTGGTTTTCGGCGCCGACCTGATCGCCGGCTTTCCCACCGAAACCGAGGATCAGTTCACCCGCTCCCTCGATCTGGTAGCCGAGTGCGGGCTGACGCATCTGCACGTCTTCCCCTATTCCCCCCGTCCCGGGACGCCGGCCGCCCGCATGCCCCCGGTGGCAGCCGACGCGATCCGC
>NZ_VRVD01001370.1:0-352 GCF_008040015.1 Methylobacterium sp. WL18
GTGCTGCGCCAGCGTCTCGAAGCTGATCCCGCGCTCGCCAATCCCACCCACAGACCGCCCAGCCCAAGCCTCATCAAACGCGCCCTTCGCATCGTCGCAGACGCCAAGGAGGTCTCGCATCCAGACAACTAGCACTACTTTGGTAGATTGAGGGAACGCTGGAGGTTTTTGCGGATTCGCCTGCCACGGCCATGAGCGTGGGTGCTCGCGATGTCAGGTGCTGGTGGATGGCGTGAGGATCTGGACCGGTGGCTGCAGCCGTTCCTTGCGGGACTGTCGCATCCTGCGCGTCGGGCTATGTGCCCGCTCTACGTGAGCGGTCTGATCGGCTTGGGTGACCGCAAGAGCGTCC
>NZ_VRVD01001371.1:0-325 GCF_008040015.1 Methylobacterium sp. WL18
CGACCCCGATCGCGCTGGGCCAGCTGCAGCGCGTGCTGAACGAGGCGCTGCCCGACGTCGTGCTCTCGCGCATCGTCGCCGACGTGGAGCGCACCGGAAAGATCGGCCCGGACGAGCGGCGCTTCCTCGACGAGGCCTTCGCCGAGCAGCGCGCCAGGAAGGAGCCGTTCAGCTTCGCCTCGCTCGTCGAGCGCCGGAGCACCGCCGCCGGCACCGCCAATGCCCGGGTCAGCTATTACGCCGGCGCGATCACCGCGGTGTTCCTGCTGTTTGCCGCGATGCAGGGGGCGCTCTCCCTGGTCGAGGAGCGGGAGACCGGCATCGC
>NZ_VRVD01001372.1:0-275 GCF_008040015.1 Methylobacterium sp. WL18
GCCTGGGGATGGATGGCGAGCATCAACGAGCCCTCCTGGCAACACGGCGGCGCACACCCTCGAACCGCCAAGCGTAGGCTTTGATCGCCCAGCGTGCCACATCCCAACGACGTTCCGCAACCAAACAACTAGCACTACTTTGGCAGTCTGACTTCAGGGTGGCAGATTGAGAACGGCGTCACAGTGCGGGCATCGCCGCGGTGGTGGCTGACTGAGGTGATCCAGGATGGCTTGGCGGATCGCCGGCATCGAGGGCTGGGGCGGCGGGCAGGCGC
>NZ_VRVD01001373.1:0-254 GCF_008040015.1 Methylobacterium sp. WL18
CTACGGTCGCCGGCTGAAGACCCTGCGAGGCCTCACCCCCTACGAATTTATTTGCCAGACCTGGACGAAAGAGCCCGAACGCTTCAGGCTCGATCCGTCACACCACATGCCGGGACCAAACATCTAGTGGGATTGCCCCTGTTTGGTGGATACCGAGAACGCTTTCGCGTGAGGTGTTTGTCCAATGCCGAAGAGCCGTCCGCCTTACCCCATCGAGTTCCGCCGACAGATGGTCGAGTTGGCCCGCGCCGGGC
>NZ_VRVD01000137.1:0-9424 GCF_008040015.1 Methylobacterium sp. WL18
CCGCGCGGTCGATCGAGGATCCGCGCGCATGGCCGGCGGCGCATCGGGTCGCCGCCTGCCTGACCGACATGGCCGTGCTGCTCGAAGCCCATCCCGACTGGTCCTTCGACCACCACCGGAGCGCACCATGCTGAGCGAGGTCGCGATCGGGGGCGTCTACCTGCCGCCCATCCTCGTCTACCTCGTCGCGGCGATCCCGCTCTTCGCGGGGCTTCGAGCCGTCCTGGACCGGGCCGGGGTGCTGCGCTTCGCCTGGCATCCTGCGCTGCTGGAATTCGCGATGCTGCTCGCGACGGTCGCGCTTCTCATCCTCCTCGTGTGAGTGCCGCCATGACGGTCCTGAAGCGCCTGCTCCGCCCCGCGCTGACCCTCGCCGTCGTCGCCGCGACGGTGCTGCTGCTCGCCGCGCTGTGGCGTACCTACATGCTCGCGCCCTGGACGCGCGACGGGCGGGTCAGCGCCGAAGTGGTGCGGGTCACCCCCGAGGTCTCGGGTACGGTCGTCGACGTGCGCGCCGTCGACAACCACTTCGTCCATCGGGGCGACATCCTCTACGTGATCGATCCGCACCGCTTCCGGCTGGCGCTCGACAGCGCACAGGCCGTGGTCCTGGCTAGGCGCGAGGATGCGGCGCTGAAAACCGCGGCGGCGCGCCGGCGCAACCAGCTGAGCCCGGGTGTCGTGGCCTCCGAAGTGGTCGAGCAGGCCAACGGTATGGCGGCGATCGCGCGTGCCGATCACGACGCCGCGGTCGCCGCCGCCCATCTCGCCGAGGTCAACCTCGACCGCACCACGATCAGGGCCCCTGTGGACGGCTACGTCACCAACCTCCGGCTGCGGCCGGGAGATTATGCGACGACCGGCACGACCCGCGTCTCGGTGATCGATGCGGAGGGATTCTGGATCACCGCGTATTTCGAGGAGACCAAGCTGTCCCGGATCGCGATCGGCGCGCGCGCCGAGATCCGCCTGATGGGTTTCGAGCCGCCCCTCTCCGGGCACGTGGAGAGCATCGGGCACGGCATTGCCGATGCCAACGAGAGCCCCGACCATCTCGGCCTGCCGACCGTCAACCCGGTCTTCACCTGGGTGCGGCTGGCGCAGCGCATTCCCGTCCGGATCCACATCGACGCGGTGCCGCCGGGGGTGACGCTCGCGGCGGGCATGACCTGCAGCGTGGCCGTCGGCGAGGCAGTGGCCGGCAACCGGCTGCTGTCCCGGCTGGAATTCCTGCCGTGACGACGCCACGGCTTCGCGTCACCGGGTATCGGCAATCGGGAGACGCGCCGGAGACGGGGCAGCGATCCTGTCCGGCCCGTAATATGTTCGCTCGGGTGCCGCGTAGCTCGTTCTCTTGAAAGCCTGTTCCGTTCGGCATAAAGAACGCGCCGACGACCCGGCCGGCCATGCGCGCCGGTCCGAATTCCGGCGCAGGAAAGACGAGCCGATGCCAGAGGGACTCGATGCCCGCACGATCGCGGCGACCAACGGGGTGGCCCAGGATACGTCCTTCGGCGCCGTGATCGCACCGATCCACCTCTCGACGACCTTCAAGTTTCCCGCTTTCGAGCAGCCCGGGCCCTACGACTATTCGCGGCTCGGCAACCCCACCCGCGACCAGCTCGCCGACACCATCGCCAAGCTCGAAGGCGGCGCCAGGGCCGTCATGGTGTCGAGCGGCATGGCGGCCATCGATCTCGCCCTGTCGAGCCTGTGTCCCGGCGACCTGCTGGTCGCGCCGCATGATTGCTACGGCGGGACGCACCGGCTGCTGAGCCTCCGCGCGGCCCGCGGGCAGTACCGGGTGCTGTTCGTCGACCAGACCGACCCGGAAGCCTTGGCCGCAGCGCTCGCTCAGTCACCCAAGGTCGTGCTGGTCGAGACCCCGAGCAACCCGCTGATGCGGGTCGTGGATGTCCGCCGCGTCACCCATGCGGCCAAGGCGGTCGGCGCCCTGGCCGTGGTCGACAACACCTTCCTGTCGCCGGCGCTGCAGCGGCCGATCGCCCTCGGGGCGGATCTCGTCGTCCACTCCACGACCAAGTTCCTCAACGGCCATTCGGACGTGATCGGCGGGGCCGTGATCGCCGCCGAGGCCTCGGTCGGCGACGACCTCGCGGCCTGGGCGAACACGATCGGGGTCACGGGCTCGCCGCTCGACGCCTACCTGACCCTGCGCGGCATCCGCACCCTGTTCGTCCGGGTGGAGCGCCAGCAGCAGAACGCCGGGCAGCTGGCGGCCTTCCTGGATGCACATCCGGCGGTCAGCCGCGTCCATTACCCGGGCCTGGCGTCCCATCCGGGCCACGCCATCGCCAAGGCGCAGCAGGCCGGGTTCGGCGCCATGTTGAGCTTCGAACTGGCCGGTGGCCGCGCTGCGGTGAAGATCCTGGTGGAGACCCTGCGGGTGTTCACGCTCGCCGAATCGCTGGGCGGGGTCGAGAGCCTGATCGCGCACCCGCCGACCATGACGCATGCGGCGATGGACCCCGAGGCGCGCGCCATCGCGGGCATCACCGACGGGCTGCTGCGCCTGTCGATCGGCCTGGAGGCCGTGGACGATCTGCTGGCAGACCTATCCCACGGCCTGGAGGCGGTGACGCGCGGCTGAGCCGGCGGCTCACTCCTCCTCGACCACGCTGAACCCGGACTCATCCTCGACGACCCGGTACCGGGAGAGGCGCAGGATCTGCGAGCGCTCGGCCGCCTCGTCCCGGCATTTCAGGACGTGGGCGGTCCGGTTGACGACCTGCAGGTTCGGCACGCCCCAGTACCCCAGCAGCTCCGGCCAGGGCGCGTCGCGGTGCTCGCGCCAGACCCGGTAGAGCGGCACGGCGTGGTCCACCTCCGCGGTGCGCAGCAGCCGCTTGCCGGAGGCTTTGCAGCGATGCCCCTGATGGCGCTTCAGGACGCGGACCTGCTCGTGCGGCGCGATCCAGAACTTCCAGGCGGCGACACAGGCCGTGTGCCAGGCGGCTTTGCCGTTCGGCACACCCTGCCCCCAGAGGTCGCGGTGCCAGCCGAGCCGGTAGACCGGCTGGCCGCAGATGCAGCAGGCGCCGCGACCACGGGCGAAGGCCGGCTCCCGGAACGGGGCGGGTGGAATCCGGAAGCTCGCCGGGCGACCGCCGGCGCCGCCCTCGCCGAGTTGCCAGGTCCAGCCCTCCGGCGTCCCCGAGCGCGCGGCCAGGGCGCGGGCCAGCCGGTCGGCCCGCAGGATGTGGTTGCGCCAGTAGCTCTCCACCGCCAGGCGCGGAGTCGGCGGGGTCAGCGGCCGCGTCAGCGCGTGGTGCAGAATTGGGGCCGGGAAGATCGCCGGCAGGGCCCGTTCCAGCCTGGCCCGGGCCTTGGCGTTCTTCTGGTCGCGCCAGGTCGATGTCGTGGTCGATGCCGTCATGTCCGGCCGTGCTAGCGCGCGACGCACGGGAAGGCGACGGCATCCGGGCCACAGGTTCGCGGCGGCAGACTTAAGAAAGTGTTTCCCGTGAAATATCGCCACCGAGGCAGGCGGCCGCCCCCTCGGACATCTACAGGTCGACCGACATCGACAGCAGGTAGGTGCGCGGGCCGCCCTGGAAGAAGGTGCCGAACGAGGCGACCCCAGTCCAGTACCGCGTCCCGGTGGCGTTCAGCACGTTGGCCCGGAAGGTGGTCCGGCGCCCGTCGATCGTCGTCGCGTAGCGCAGGCCGAGATCGAGCCGCGCCCAGTCCGGCAGGGCTTGGCTGTTGGCGAGGTCGACATACTGCCGCCCGGTGTAGATCACCGCCCCGTCGACGGTCAGGCCCGGCAGTCCAAGCGTTCCGGCATGCCAAAGAAGTGTTCATGCCTTTCCGGCCAGCGTCCCGCGGTCCGGCCGCGCATCCGCGCCGGCCTGATTCGCCTCCGGGGAGACCGCGATGCCTTCGAACCCCTTCACCGTCGCCGGCTCGGCCGGGATCCTCGCCCTTGCCACGCTCTGGACCTGCGCACTTCCCTACGCGAGTGCCCGGGCCGACCAGCCCTCGGCCAAGCTGTGCCAGGCCGCGACCTCGACACCCGAGACCCAGACCTGCCTGCACAAGGCCCTCGACGCTGCCGACGCGAAGCTCAACGCCGCCTACAGGAAGGCCCTGTCGGTCATCGACCAGGACGACCGTCCGCAGGACGCCAAGGCGACCTGGAAGGCCCAGTTCACGGCGGCCCAGCGCGCCTGGATCGCCTTCCGGGATGCCGATTGCGGTGATCTCACCTTCAGCGAGTGGAACAACGGCAGCGGCACCACCGCTGCTCTCTACGCCTGCAAGTACGACAAGACCGTCCAGCGGACCGACGATATTCTGAGCCGGTACCCGCTTCAGTAGAGGACCGTACCTGCCTCCGAGTGAGCGCAATAAGCGCAGGATAAACCACCCTGTCATTCCGGGGCCGCGCAGCGGAGCCCGGAATCCAGAGCCACCACCGGCGCAAGATCCTGCTCGACCGGTGTTTCTAGATTCCGGGCTCGCCTGCGGCGCCCCGGAATGACAGGGTGGATATTTTAGCGTTCGCGCAACGCCCAAGCCCTTCGGAGGCAGAGCAACTGGTCCGACCCTTGAATGCGCACGGCCGCTGAGCCTGCGAGGGACCCGGATGATCGTCGACCTGAACTGCGACATGGGCGAGGGTTTCGGCGTCTATCGCCTGGGCGACGATGCCGGGATGCTGGCGATCGCCAGTTCGGCCAACATCGCCTGCGGGTTCCACGCCGGCGACCCGCTGGTCATGCACGAGACCCTGACGCTCGCCGCCCGCGCCGGCGTCCAGGCCGGGGCGCATCCGGGCTTCCTCGATCTCTGGGGCTTCGGCCGGCGCCCGATCCACGGCGAGCGCCCGGCCGATGTCGAGAAGGCCGTGCTCTACCAGGTCGGCGCCCTCCTGGCGCTGGCCCAGGATGCCGGCTGCCCGGTGCGGCACGTGAAGACCCACGGGGCGCTGGGCAACATCGCCAACGCGGACGCGGATCTCGCCCTGGCGGTCGCCCGGGCGATCCGGACGCTGGACCGCGACCTGATCTTCGTGGTCATGCCCGGCCTCGAGACCGAGCGGGCCGGCGAGCGGCTCGGTTTGCCGCTGGCCCGGGAGATCTACGCCGACCGGGCTTACGCCGAGACCGGCAACCTGGTCTCGCGCAAGCTCCCGGGCGCGGTCCTGCACGATCCGGCCGAGGCGGCGGAGCGCGTGGTGCGGATGATCGAGGACCGCGCCATCACGTGCCTGTCCGGGCGACGCATCCCGGCCCGAATCGACAGCATCTGCGTCCACGGCGACACACCGGGCGCGGTCGCGATGGCCGCGCGGGTGCGGTCCGACCTGGCCGCCCTGGGGATCGCCATCAGGCCGATGGCCCAGGTGATCGGTAGCGCGATCGGTAGCGCGGTCGGCGACTCGACCGGCGCCTGAGTTCGCCGATTCCGTTCGGTTTCGGCCGCGATCCGGCTCACCGTCATGCAAACGTCGCAGATGGGCCAGAAAGCCACTCGCTGCTTACGAGGCTTTGAGAGGCCCTATGGATTTCCACCGTCGCTTCACGGTTCTGATGTGCGCCCCCGCCTTCGATCCGGACGACCTGGAGGGCGCGCGCGTCGCCCAGATCTTGGCGGCGGTGGAGAATCGCGGCTTCGAGGTGGTGCGGGCCCGGCGGGTCGAGGACGCGGCGATCGCCGTGCAGACCGATGCCGCCATCGGCTGCATGGTGGTCGACTGGGGCAAGCGCGGCCTCGACGGCAAGGCCGCCGCGCTGATCGACATGATGCGCAAGCGCGGCCTGGAGATGCCGATCGTCATCATGGTCCGCCGCAAGCGGCTGGAGGACATCCCGGTCGAGCTCCTGGACTTCATCGACGGCTACATCTTCCTGGCGGAAGAGACGCCGGAATTCATCGCCCGCGGCCTGGTCAGCCGGGTGACGCAATATGCCGAGACCCTGAAGACGCCGTTCTTCGGCGCGCTCGTGGACTATGCCGAGAAGGGCAACCAGCTCTGGACCTGCCCGGGCCACAACGGCGGCATCTTCTATAACCGGTCCCCCATCGGCCGGATCTTCGTGGAGCATCTGGGCGAGGCGATCTTCCGCGACGACCTCGATAATTCGGTGCTCGACCTCGGCGACCTGCTGACCCACGAGGGGCCCGCGCTCAAGGCCCAGAAGGAGGCCGCCAAGATCTTCGGGGCGGAGAAGACCTACTTCGTCCTCAACGGCACCTCGGCTTCCAACAAGATCGTCCTGTCCTCGCTGGTGGCCGAGGACGACCTCGTTCTGTTCGACCGCAACAACCACAAGGCGGCCCATCACGGCGCCCTGTTCCTCGGCGGCGGCATCCCGATCTTCCTGGAGACCGACCGGAACGCCTTCGGCTTGATCGGTCCGATCTATCACGAGGCCCTGGACGAGACCCGGATCCGGGAAAAGATCCGTGCCAACCCCCTTGTCACCGACCCCGAGGCCTGGCGCCGGGAGCGGCCGTTCCGGGTCGCGGTGATCGAGCAATGCACCTATGACGGCACGATCTACGACGCGCAGGAGATCCTGGAGCGGATCGGCCACCTCTGCGACTACATCCTGTTCGACGAGGCCTGGGCGGGCTTCATGAAGTTCCACCCGCTGTTCGCCCGGCGCTTCGCCATGGGGCTCACCGGCCTCGACGAGACCTCGCCGGGCATCGTCGCCACGCAATCGACCCACAAGCAGCTCGCGAGCTTCTCACAGGCCTCGCAGATCCACACCCGCGACGGCCATATCCGCGGCCAGACCCGCCGCGTGGAGCACAAGCGCCTCAACGAGAGTTTTTTGGTCCACGCCTCGACCTCGCCGTTCTATCCCCTGTTCGCCTCCCTCGATGTCGGCGCCCAGATGATGAAGGGCCGATCGGGCATGATCCTGTGGGACGACACGATCCGGCTCGGGATCGAGTGGCGCAAGAAGGTCCGGGCGATCCGGCGGGAATTCGAGGAGAACGAGGCCGACCCGCTGCGGCGGTGGTTCTTCGACCCGTTCGTGCCGGACGTGACCAGCACCGCCGACGGGGCCGAGGTGCCGTGGGAGAAGGTGCC
Organism: Methylobacterium sp. WL18; assembly: GCF_008040015.1. NCBI lineage: Bacteria > Pseudomonadati > Pseudomonadota > Alphaproteobacteria > Hyphomicrobiales > Methylobacteriaceae > Methylobacterium > Methylobacterium sp. WL18. Next base: position 7,070 of record NZ_VRVD01000137.1, read on the forward strand.
CACCGACGAGCTCGCCTCCGACCCGCGGCACTGGGAACTGAAGCCCGGTGCCCGCTGGCACGGGTTCACCCATGTCGCGCCGGGCTACGCGATCACCGACCCGAACAAGCTCACGGTGCTCACCCCGGGCTTCGACCGGCGGACCGGCGCCTATGCCGACCACGGCGTGCCGGCCCCGATCGTCGCGCAGTACCTGCGCGAGAACCGGATCGTGGCCGAGAAGAACGACCTGAACTCGCTGCTCTTCCTGCTGACGCCGGGCGTCGAGTCGTCCAAGGCCGGAACCCTGATCTCCGGCCTCGTGGCGTTCAAGCGGCATCACGACGACAACGTGCCGCTCGAGGAGGCCATGCCGGAATTCGTCAACCGCCGGCCCAACCGCTACCGGGGCGTGCGCCTGCGCGACCTCTGCGCCGAGTTCCACGCCTTCCACCGGGAGGCCAACACCTCCATGCTCCAGCGTCGGCAATTCGCCCCCGAGCACCTGCCCGAGATGGTGATGCCGCCCAAGCGCGCCGCCCAGATGCTGACCCGCAACAAGGTCGATTACGTGCCGATCGCAGAGGCCGAGGGGCGCATCGCCTCGACCCTGATGCTGGTCTACCCGCCGGGCATCGGCACCGTCCTGCCGGGCGAGCGCTTGGACGACCGCGCGAAGCCGATGCTCGACTATTTCAAGATGTTCGAGGCCTCGGCCAACCTGTTCCCCGGCTTCGAGGCCGAGATCCAGGGGGTCTACCGCGAGGTCGAGCCGGACGGGCGGATCCGCTTCCACACCTACGTCGTGCGGGACGGCGCCTGATGGAGATCGAGCCCGAGGAGGGCGCCCCGATCCCGGCGCGGCCGAGCCCGGACATCATCATCCGCGCCTCCTCGGACGCGGATGTCGAGGCGATGGTGGCGATCTACGAGCACCATATCGGCAAGGGCGTCGGCAACGTCGCCGAATTCGACGACGAGGCGCGCCTGCTGCCCGACGACCTGAAGCGCCGGCGCAAGACCATGCGCAAGAAGCGCCTGCCCCACCTCGTCGCCGAGCGCGGCGGCCAGGTGGCGGGCTACGCCTACGCGGTGCCGTTCCGGAAGCGCCCGGCCTATCGCTACACGCTCAAGCACTCGATCTACGTGCATCCCGACCACCTCCATGCCGGCATCGGGCGCCGCCTCCTGCCGGCCCTGATCGAGGCCTGCGCGGCCGGCGGCTACCGCCAAATGATCGGCTACATCGACGCGCAGAACGCCGCGTCGCTGCGCCTCCACGAGACCTGCGGCTTCGTCCGCGTCGGCTACCTGAAGGCGGTGGGCTTCAAGTACGGCCGCTGGTCGGACAGCGTGATGGTGCAGCGGGCGCTGGGCACCGGATCCGAGGACCAGCCGGGGACGTAGGACGCGACGGGACCGGTCAGTGCCCGTCGGCCGCAGCGGCGGGCTTGGCCGTGGCGACCAACTCGATATCGACCCCGACCTCGAGGGCGACCCATTGTCCGGAGGCCCAGGCACCCTGGCCGACACCGAAATCGGTGCGGACGAGGCCGACATGCCCGGTGGCATGCGCTTGGGGGCCTTCGAGCGCCAGGTGGAAAGGCAGCGTCAGCGGACGCGTCATGCCCCGGATGGTCAGGTCGCCGACCGCCTCGTAGTCGCCCCGGCCCTTGTCGACGAAGCGGGTGGCCTCGAAGCGCGCGTGGCTGGCGCTGGTTACGTCGAACCAGTCCTTCTGGGGCAGAGCCGCGTCGCGCTGGGCATCGCCGGTGCGGGCGCTGCCGAGATCGACCAGCACCGTGGCGCGGCCGGCCTCGGGCTTGGCGGGGTCGAAATCCACCCGGGCGTCGAAGCGCTCGAAGCGTCCCGAGAACGGGGTCCCGACCTGCACGCCCGAGAACCGGATCGCGCTCTTGGCCGGATCCACCGGCCGCTCGGCGCCCGGGAGGACGGCCGACAGGCACAGGGCGAGGCACGCAAGACGCAGCGTCATCGGGTCGAGTCCAGGGGTTCGGGAGGCATCGCGGCGGCGCGGCCGGGCAGCATCCGCCACAGCACGCCGTCGCGCAGGATGAGATGGTGGCGCAGCGCGGCCGCCACGTGCAGCACCAGCAAGGCCGTCAGGAACCACGCCCCGTAGGCGTGCAGCAGCTTGAAAGCCCCCTCCGCGCCCGCCGGGTCGGTCAGCAGCGGGGCCAGCGGCAGGTGCGGCCAGGGCACGAGCCCGTACAGGACCGTCGGGATGTTGAACGGCGAAAGCGAGACCACCGCCCAGCCGGTGAGCGGCAGCCCGATCAGGAGCCCGTACAGGATGGCGTGCGCCGCCCCCGCGGCCCGGCGTTCCCGGGCCGGCATGGCCGCCGGGTGCGGCGG
>NZ_VRVD01000138.1:0-9409 GCF_008040015.1 Methylobacterium sp. WL18
GCCGATCTCGGCGGTCAGGTGCTCCAGGCGCGGGCTCGCGAAGACCCCGCAATGGCGATGGGCCGCCATCGTCGCCGCGATGGCGGCTTCGACGGCAGCGCCTTCGAGGTCGCCCGCAGCCCCCCGGCGCTCGGCCTCCCGCACCCGGGCATCGAAGGCCGAGAAATTCGCCCGGATCCGCCCGGCGCGCCGGGCGGTCTCGTCGTCGATGTCTCGGCGTCCGTCATGGCGGAGTTCTGACGCAACAATGGCCATCGTGCCCTCCGGGCTTCAGCGATGCGGTGCGGAATCCGCCGTCCAGGTGCCGGGATTGTGGAAGACACCGAACACGTCGGGGGCGAAGACCGGGTGCTCCACGTGGAAGCGGGCGCCGATCCGCGCGGCGAGCAGGCGCTCGAAGCCCCGCTGCCGGACCACCACCGAGACCTTGTAGGTGTCCGCGGTGAGGGTCAGCGGCGGCGTCAGCAGCTCGATCGTGCCGTCGCCCGACAGGGTCTGCAGCTTGGCGCGGTCCGTCATCGTGCTGAAGTTGCAGCAGAGCAGCTCGTCCGATCGCGTGATCGAGAACAGGACATGCGGGTCGGTGATCGGCTCCGAGGCGGTGTAGCGCGCCGTGATCCGCATCCGCTCGCCGTGCCGGAACAGCGTCTTCGGAGCGCCGGATTCGTCGGCGACCGTGACGTCCTGGATCTCCACCGGGTGGTGGCCGCCCTCCGGCCGGAACCAGGGCGCGTCGGCCAGGTAGCTGTCCCGCTCGTAGTGGTGCAGCCCCTCGTCGGTGGGGCCGTCGAAGGCGACGCGGCCGTTCTTGATGTAGATCACCCGCTCGCACATGGTCTTCACGCTGAACATGTTGTGCGAGACGAGCAGGATCGTCGAGCCCTTGCTCTGGAGGCGGCGGGCGAAGTCGATGCACTTCTTCTGGAAGGTGTAGTCGCCGACCGCCAGGACCTCGTCAAGGAGCAGAATGTCGGGCTCGAGATGGGCGGCGACCGAGAAGGCCAGCCGGACATACATGCCGCTGGAATAGCGCTTCACCGGCATGTCGATGAAGTCGCCGATCTCCGAGAACTCGACGATCGCGTCGAACTTTTCCGCGATCTCGTGGCGGTGCATGCCCAGGATCGAGCCGTAGAGGAAGATGTTCTCGCGGCCGGTGAGCTCCCGGTGGAAGCCGGTGCCGACTTCGAGCAGGGCGCCGACCCGGCCGACCAGCCGGATGCTGCCGGTGGTCGGGGCGGCGATCCGCGAGATCAGCTTGAGCAGGGTGCTCTTGCCGGCCCCGTTCATCCCGATGATGCCGACGTTCTCGCCGTGCTTGATGCCGAAGCTGACATCCTTGAGCGCCCAGAACCCCTCCTTGGTCGGGCGCGCCTCGGACCGGCGCGTCATCAGGCCCCGCGCGCCGTCGATGAGCGCCTCGCGCAGGGAGTTGTCGTGCGTGGCCCGCGGGGCACGCCAGTATTGCTTGCCGATATCCTGTACGCTGATCGCCATCGACATCAGATTATATCCGCGAAAGAGCGCTCCATGCGCTGGAAGAAGATCAGTCCGGTGAACAGCAGCAGCGACGACACCGTGACCGAGACCGCGAGGGCGAACAGGTCGGGCGTGGTTCCGCCGAGGATCGCGAACCGGAACGCCTCGATCAGCCCGACCATTGGGTTGAGCGCGTAGAGCCAGCGCACCGAGTCGGGGACGATGCTCGCCGCGTAGACGATCGGCGAGGCGTACATCCAGATCTGGATGAGGAACGGCAGCGTGTGCTTGACGTCCCGGAAGCGGACGTTGACCGGCCCGAGCCACAGGCTCACCCCGAGCGCCAGCATCGCGGTGACCGCGAGCGTCGGCACCGCGAGGACGATGTGCCAGCTCGGCATCACCCCGTAGCAGAGCATCAGCACCAGCATCACCGCGAGGGCGATGGCGAAGTCCACCATCGGCGACACCACGGTGGCGAGCGGGATCACCAGGCGCGGGAAGTAGATCTTGCGGATGAGTTCCGCCTCGGTGACGAGGCCGGTGGCGCTCCGGCGCACCGACTCGGCGAAGTAGGTCCACAGGATGATGGCGCTGCCGGCGAACAGCGCATAGGGCGCCCCGTCGGTGGGGATCTTGGCGAAATGGCCGAAGATGACCGTGAAGATCGCCACCGTGAAAAGCGGCTGCGCGATGGCCCAGCAGGCGCCCAGGGCGGTCTGGCGATAGAGCACCTTCAGGTCGCGCAGGATCAGGACCCACAGCAACCCGCGATACTGCCAGACCCCGGCGGCATCGAAGGCGACGAGTTGATTGTCGGGCCCGATTTCGGTGACCGGCATCGCGGCCGGTTCCGATCTGGGCCCGGCCAGGCCATGTTTCGGCGCATCGAGCGCAAGCGCGTCCAAAGAGTCCATCATTCGAAGCGATCCCGCACGACGATCGGTGCTTGCTGGATCCGTTCGCGGCATCAGCTGCCGGATCGGCGATCCCACTGAGCCGGGCTATCACCGCGGTCATCCGGCACGAATTACATCTTTCGTCGTACCGAGCCTCCCGACTGAAGAGGTGGTTGTCGTTGACCACCGTATTGATTGCTTATGAGGACAGAAGAGACCCCGGGCGCGGGACGTCGTCTCTGTCGATGCCGGCTCGGCCGGCCCGGACACGCGTGCCGGGCGAACGAGCCGTCCTCACCGAGGCGCTGGGCTTCCTCCGGAACGGGGCCACCGCGGGTCCGGCGCAAGATCGGGCTCGGGTCTGAGGAGAACCGCCATGAAGGACGCTTCGGTCGATGGCTCGGACGGCGCGAGCATCCCGTTGGTGACGATCGCCATGCCGGCCCTGAACGAGGCCCAGCACATCGCCGAGGCGATCCGCTCGGTGATGCCGGCCTCAGGGTCGCTCGCGTGTGAATTACTGGTGATGGATGGCGGCAGCAGCGACGCGACCTGCGCCATCGTCCAGGCGCTCAGCGATAAGGATCCACGGATCCAGCTGATCCACAACGCCCGCCGCATCCAGGCCTCGGCGCTCAACCTCGCGGCCCGCCTCGCGCATCCGGGCTCGACCTATCTCGTGCGCGCCGATTGCCACGCGGCCTACCCCGAGAACTGGGTGCAGGACCTGGTGCGGACGATTCGCCAGTGGGACGCCGTCTCGGTGGTCGTGCCCCTTCGGACCATCGGGGTGACGCCGCTGCAGCGTGCCATCGCGGCCGCCCAGAACAGCCGCCTCGGCAACGGCGGCTCGGCGCACCGCCTGGGCGGGATCTCGGGCTACGTCGCCCACGGCCACCACGCCATCTTCGACCGGCGCGAGTTCCTGCGGGTCGGCGGTTACGACGAGAGTTTTTCGCACAACGAGGACGCCGAGCTCGACCGTCGGCTCTGCGCGGCCGGCGGCAAGATCTATCTCGCGGCCGACCTCGTCGTGACCTACTACCCCCGCGCGACCCTGTTCAGCCTGACCCGCCAATATTTCCTGTACGGCCGCGGCTGCGCCCGGACCCTGGAGAAGCACGCCAGCCTGCCGCGGCTGCGCCAGATGCTGCCCCCCCTGGTCCTGCTCTACGGCGTCGCCGCCCTGGCCCTCGTCACGGTCGCCCCGATGCTGCTGATCCTGCTGGCGGTCTATGCGGGGGGCTGCGGCCTCAGCGGTCTCGCGCTGGCACTGAAGGCGCGGGAGCCGGGCCTGGTCATGAGCGGCCCGGCGGCGATCGCGATGCACCTGGCCTGGGCCGCCGGCTTCCTGTCGCATCGGGGCTATCGCCGGACCCTGCTGCGGACCGCCTTGCGCCGGAAGCCGCCCCTGCTCGGCGTCGCACCCGGATCGGACCCGGCGAGCGTCAACTGACCGGGATTCCGCGAACGGGCCATGCGAATCCGGTGTCAGAAGCCGGACGCCGTTCCCCTTCCGTCGCCAATTCCTACCCTGGGCTGTAGTCTCGCGCGGCCAAGCCGATTATCGACACGCGCATCTTTCCGGACCTCAGGGGTCCGGAGTACCCGCGCCGTGCCGTGCAGGCCTTGGAGTGTTGTGACCGTGCCCGACAGGACCCCGCGCCCCGTGATGCTCGTGATCCTCGACGGCTGGGGACTCCGGGACGCGGTCGCCGACAATGCCGTCCACCAGGCCCGCACGCCCGTCTTCGACGGCCTGATGCGAGAGGGGCCCCGGGCGCGGCTGCAGACCTTCGGGGCCGATGTCGGCCTGCCCGAGGGGCAGATGGGCAATTCCGAGGTCGGGCACCTGAACATCGGCGCGGGCCGGGTGGTCATGCAGGACCTGCCGCGCATCGATACCGCCGTCGCGGACGGCTCGCTCGCCACCAACCCGGCCCTGACCCGGTTCATCGACGCGCTGCGGGCGAGCGGCGGGACCTGCCACCTCGTCGGCCTGCTGTCGCCCGGGGGCGTCCACGCGCACCAGGACCACGCGGTGGCGCTGGCGCGGGTGCTGGTCGAGGCCGGCGTGCCGGTCCGCCTCCACGCCTTCACGGACGGGCGGGACATGCCGCCGCGCTCCGCGGCCGGCTGCCTGGAGGCCGTCGAGGCCGCGCTCCCCGAGGGCGCCCGCATCGCCACCTTGTGCGGCCGCTACTACGCGATGGATCGCGACCGGCGCTGGGAGCGGGTCTCGATCGCCTACGACGCGATGAGTGCGGCGCGCGGCGCCCGGTTCGCGAGTGCCCTGGAGGCGATCGCCGCCTCCTATGTGCTCGACCTGTCGGACGAGTTCCTGCGGCCGGCCATCATCGGCGACTATGCCGGCATGCAGGACGGCGACGGCGTGCTGAGCTTCAATTTCCGCGCCGACCGGACCCGGCAGATCCTCGAGGCCCTGCTCGATCCGGACTTCGCGGGCTTCCCCCGGGCCCGGACGGTCCGGTTCGCCGCAGCCCTCGGCATCGTTCAGTACAGCATCGAGATCGATGCCTTCGCCGACACGCTGTTCGGCCCCCTCGACCTGCCGAACGGCCTCGGCGAGACGGTGGCCCGGGCCGGGCGCACACAGCTGCGCATGGCCGAGACCGAAAAGTATCCGCACGTCACCTACTTCATGAACGGCGGCCGCGAGGCACCGTTCGAGGGCCAGGACGCGATCCTGGTGCCGTCCCCGAAGGTGGCGACCTACGACCTGCAGCCGGAGATGTCGGCCGCGGAGTTGACCGACCGCGCCGTGGAGGCGATCGGCTCCGGCCGCTACGACATGATCCTGCTGAACTTCGCCAATCCCGACATGGTCGGCCATACCGGCAGCCTCGCCGCCGCCGTGAAGGCGGTGGAGACGGTGGATGCCTGCCTCGGCCGGGTGGTCGACGCGATCCGGGCCGGCGGGGGGGCGCTGCTCGTCACCGCCGACCACGGCAATTGCGAGATGATGCGCGATCCGGAGACCGGCGAGCCGCACACCGCCCACACCCTCAACCCGGTGCCGGCGATGCTGGTCGGCGTCGATGGCGTGACGCTCGCCGACGGCCGCCTGGCCGACGTCGCGCCGACCCTCCTCGACCTGATGGGCCTCGAGCAGCCCGCCGAGATGACCGGGCGGTCGCTGATCCGGCGCTGAGCGGGCCGGGCGCAGGGCGCTCGGCGGGCGGGATCGTGGCGACGGCGTCTTAAAATGCCGAACAGAACCGTCTGACCTGGTCGAAGACGGCTTTCAGTGGGTTGGGGCCGCCGCGCGACCGATGAGGCGCTCTAACGCGAGCCCAACGACACGCGCATCGAAGATCCGAGCCTTGCGCGCGGCTGAGCCGGGACCACCAGGCCATTGCTTGATGCCCCGCATCATAGCTTCGACGGTGGGCTCGACGCCCGCTCGATGCAGGAGCCAGTGGATGGTGGCAAGAAGCTCCATCCCGAACGGAGATTCGAAGCCGTCGATCAGATCGGTCGTCCGCTCCAGGGCAACGAGGTAATCCTTGCCGTCCGCCTTCAGGTAGGCGGCGATCCGGTCCCGCTGATTGTCCTCGAACCTGATAAGGTCCAGCGGAAGAGCATCGGCGAGTCGCTTATCGCAGTGCAGATAAGTTCCATCCATGCCGTTAAGCAGATGCCTGAGCCGATCAGCATAGGGGCCGTACCGATTGGCCTTGTATGCGAGCGTCAGAGGATTTTGAGGAGCTGTGGCCTCGACTGCACACTCTAGAAGATAAGCTAGCTTCTGCACTTCAAGCAATGAGCACTCGAAGCCAAGCACGGCGTACCGACGTACGAGCTCCGCAACGAGCGCGCTCGCTGGTGTGAGTGACTTTCGACCCTCTCGTTTCAGGACATTCTGGTACGTGGCTGTCGGCTCGTACACGATCACCTCGACCCCGGGGATGTCCCCGAGAGCGGCCTCGATACGTGGGCGAACATCGGCCCAGTTGAGGCCGCCATTGCCGCTGCCGAGGGGTGGTACCGCGATCGAACGTATACCGTTCTGCTCGATCACGCGGCGGAGATCGGCCAAGCCCTCCTCGATCCAAATCATCTTGGACGGGAAGCGCCAGTTGGCCTTGGTCGGAAAGTTGATGATCCAGCGAGGCCCCGTGAGATGGCCGCGCTCGGTTACGAACATGCGACCCGTCTTTACCTCACCCGCTTTGCAGGCAGCTGCGTACGCCCGGAAGTTGTCCGGAAAATTCTCCTTGAACATCAGCGCGATGCCTTTGCCCATCACGCCTACCGTGTTCACGGTGTTGACCAGCGCCTCCGCAGGCGCGTCAAGAAGGTCGCCCTGTGTGAAGGTGATCATCAGAAATACCAACTCTGCTTAGTGCGCACTAGCAACGGTGTTCCCGCTTTGTCCACAAATTTTTGAACGTCTGCGCGGACGCTCTCGCTGTGAACCGCAACCCCCTTCAAGCCGTCCAGAGGCACATGCCTGTGGACTAATGCCTCGGCTTGATATCGCTCCACACGCTCAGGGTTCGTAGGATCCTTTTTGAAGTCCTTGGACCTTAGCGCTACCCAATCTATCTGGTCGAGGCGCTCCACATCACGATAGAAGTTGGCCGTCATCAGATAAGCGTGTCTATCTGTAAATATTAATTCCAAACTTTGATCAATGGCATGGTATATACTTGATACAAATATAAGTATGTCGTCGTTCGCCCGTCGAGTTATGCCGTTCCAGCCCGATTTGATGTTGAACGCCATCGGGGAGAGGGGCGTGAAATAGAAAGGCACGTAGTCGTTCAGGACGCCCCCCGGCCGAACTGGAACAGACCGGCTGCCACGGCGGCCGATAAGATCGAGATTGCCGATGTTGACGTAGCCAGGGTCAGAGCCGTCGGCGTTCCTCGCGTAGAGCCCACGCGCCAGCACAAGCGGCAGATTCTCCCGATGCACGATGCGGAATATGTAACCGTTCTCCTGCTTCAGAAACGCCGTCATGGGTGAAGCTCGCCAGCCCCCTACGGTTGTCGCCTTGGCTCGGACATCGCCGGAAATCCCTCGGGAAAACCCAAGCTTCGTCCATGACCGTAAGGCCAAGCGGTTAGCGATTTACCATCATCCTGTTTCGGCGTGCGACCGTCCCGTCGACTCAGGCCCTTAAAGCATCGTCCCGAAAGGTAGTTTCCGGCTTTCGGACAGGACGATGCGAGAACGGTGACGTCGAGCATCGCTGTGGATCCGGTATCCGGAACGATGCCCTAACGCTTGCGCCCGCATAAGGGGCATCGCCGAAGCGGCAACCGTTATGGCGCATGATGCGTAGGACATGATTGCCCGGCACAGCCTGATCTATGTCGGCTCGCGCGGCTTCGCCGCCGCCCTGAACATGGCCTCCGTGGCGGTGTTCACCCGGCTCGCCCCGGTGGAGAGCTACGGCATCTACCTGTACGTCCTGTCCTGGGCGCTGGTGCTCTACGGGGCGACCTGCCAGTGGCCGAAATTCGCGTTCTTCGCCCTCTACGACGAGGCGCGCGAGCCGGCGCAGGTTGGCACCGTGGTGCGGATCCTCGCCGGCACGCTGCTGCTCGCCGGCCTCGGCAGCGCGCTCGCGGCCGGGCTCGGGCTGGTCCCGGCCGATATGGCGGCCGCGATCCTGGCGCTCGCCTTCGGCACCACCCTGTTCGAGGGGTCCACCGAGATCGCCCGCACGCGCCTGAAGGCCGGTGCGGTGGCGGCCTCGGTGATGAGCCGCGCCGTGCTGATGCTCGGGCTCGGCAGCCTGGCGCTGCACCTGTCGAGCGATCCGCTGCACCTCGCTTTTGCGGTGGCCGCCGCGAACGCCCTGGCGGCGCTGCCGGCCGCGATCACCATCGCCCCGATGATGCCCGGCCGCGGCAGCCGCGCCGAGGCGCTGCGGCTGTTCGCCTATGGCTGGCCGCTGGTGCTGTCCTTCGGCACGGCGGCCCTGGCCCAGAGCCTCGACCGGCTGATCATCGCCAAGACCGTGGGGCCCGCGGGGCTGGGCGCCTACGGGGCTCTGGCCGACTTCCTGAAGCAGAGCTTCATCGTGTTCGGCGAGGCGATCGCCCTGTCGCTGATCTCCATCGCCAAGCGCGAGGCGCGGGTCGGCGGCATCGCGGCGGCCTCCGGGGTGCTGAGCGACGCCGCCCGGGCGATGACCCTGATCGCCGCCTTCGGGGCGGTGTTCTTCCTCTGCTTCGACGACCTCGTGGTCGCGGTGCTGCTCGGGCCGGCCTACCGGGCGGAGGCGCGCGCGCTCGCCCCGGTGCTGATCCTGGCCAGCATCCTGATGATGTTCCGCGCCTATTATTTCGGGCAGGTGATCTACTTCACCCGCACCAGCCGGCTGGAGGCGGGGGCGGCCTTCGCAACCCTGGCGGCGGTGGCGGCACTCTCGCTGCTGCTGATCCCGACGCTCGGCGCCGCCGGGGCGGCCTTGGCCTTCGCGGGCGGGCAGGCGGCGGCCTGCCTCGTGCTGGTGCTCGGCGCCTACCGGGCCGGCACCACGATGCCGCTGCCGCTCGCCGACATGACGGGGATCGCCGGCGCGGCCCTGGTCTGCGGCGCGGTGATGGCCGGGATCGGCCTGATCCCGGGCGGCCTGATGCCGCCCGGCCAGGCCCTGCGGCTGGTCCTGCTCCTCACCGTGGCCGGGGCGACCGCGTGGCGCTACGACGTGCTCGGGTTCGCCGGGGCGATCCGCCACCGGCTCGCGGCCTGACGGGCGCGCCATGCCGGACACCGCGACCCTTGCCGGCGGCCTTGTGGCAGCGGTCCGTCCCCTCGATCCGGCCGCCGCCTGGATCCCGGCCTGGCGGGCGCTCGGTGCGGGCGCCGTGGTCCGCAACCCGTTCTACGAGGCCGGCTACGCGCTGGCGGCCCGAGACCCCTTCGGCGACGGCGTGCGGCTCCTGATCGTGGCCGACCGCCCCCCCGAAGCGCCGGGCGTGCGGATCCTGGCGGCCTGGCCGTTCCGCCGGCTGTGGCGCCGCTGGGGCGTGCCGCTGCCCGTGCTGATGGGC
>NZ_VRVD01000139.1:0-9398 GCF_008040015.1 Methylobacterium sp. WL18
CGTGGTGGGCGCCAGCCTGAGATTGATCGGGACCAGCGCGGCCCGGGCCAGCGGAACCGTCTCCGCCTCGACCGGCGCGGGGATGCTCGCGAGCACCCGTCCCAGCGCCTCGGCGACCGGGATCAGCCCGGTGCTCATGCGTCGGGCGCCCGGTAGGCACCGGAGCGGCCGCCATCCTTGGCGATGAGGCGGATGCCCTCGATCCGCATGCCGCGATCCACCGCCTTCACCATGTCGTAGACCGTCAGGCAGGCCACGGAGACCGCGGTCAGCGCCTCCATCTCGACCCCGGTCGGGCCCTGGACCCGCACCTCGGCGGCGATGCGCAGGCCCGGCAGCGCGTCGTCCAGCTCGCACTCCACCCGCACCTTCGACAGCAGCAGCGGATGGCAGAGCGGGATCAGCTCGTGGGTCCGCTTCGCGGCCATGATCCCGGCGAGCCGCGCGGTGCCGACCACGTCGCCCTTCTTGGCGTCGCCCTCGCGGATCAGCGCCAGGGTCTCGGGCCGCATCACCACGCTGCCCTCGGCCCGGGCGGTGCGGTCTGTGGCGGGCTTGTCGGTGACATCGACCATGTTGGCCGCGCCGCTGGTGTCGAGATGGGTGAGCGTCGAACCCGGTTCCATGCTCACCCCTTCTTCTTGTCGTCTTGCTTCTTGGCCTTGCCGGCCCTGGCGTCCGGCTCCGGCCCGTCGCCCTCGCCGAACAGCAGTTCCCGGGTCGCCCGCGTGACGTCCGCCTGACGCATCAGGCTCTCGCCGACCAGCACCACGCCCAGACCGTGCTCCCGGAGGCGCTTCACGTCGGCGTGGCCGCCGATGCCGCTCTCGGCCACGGCGATCCGGTCCGCCGGGATGCCCGGCGCGAGGCGGATCGCGGTCTCGAACGAGACCTCGAAGGTCTTGAGGTTGCGGTTGTTGATCCCGATCAGGGCCGTGCCGAGCGGCACCGCGCGGTTCAACTCGGCCTCGTCGTGGACCTCGACCAGCACGTCCATGCCGAGCTCGTGCGCGGTGGCGACCAGGGCCTGCGCCTCGTCGTCGTCCAGGCAGGCCATGATGGCGAGGATGCAATCGGCACCCCAGGCCCGGGCCTCGTAGACCTGGTAGGGCTCGAACAAAAAGTCCTTGCGCAGGACCGGGAGCCGGCAGGCCGCCCGCGCCTCGGTGAGGTATTCCGGACGCCCCTGGAACGACGGCTCGTCGGTGAGCACCGACAGGCAGGTGGCACCGCCGGCCTCGTAGGCGGCCGCCAGCGTCGCGGGCGCGAAATCCTCGCGGATCAGGCCCTTCGACGGGGAGGCCTTCTTCACCTCCGCGATCAGGGCCGGGCGCCCGGCATCGAGATGGGTCCGGATCGCCGCCGCGAAGCCGCGCACCGGCTCGGCCTGGGCCGCCCGCCGCTCGAGCTTGGCCAGCGGCACCCGCAGCTTCGCCTCGGCGATCTCGCGGCGCTTGTAGGCCTCGATCCGCGCCAGCACGTTGGGCCGCTCGTTCGGCGCCTCGGCAGAACCATCATGGGTCACCGATCCCTGCGTGAGCGTGCTCATCGGCGCTCCTCCCCGTTCGAGCGATCGTTCGAGGCCCGGACCAGACGGGCGAGGGTGTCCCGCGCCGCCCCGGAATCGACGGCATCCTGCGTCCGCGCGAGCCCGTCCGCCAGGGTCGGAACCGCCCCCGCGACGACGAGGGCCGCGCCTGCATTGAGAACGGCGATGTCCCGGTAGGCGTTGCGTGCGCCGGCCAGGACGGCTTCGAGGGCCCGGGCGTTGTCGGCAGGATCGCCGCCGCGCAGCTCTTCCGGCGCCCGAAGCGTGAGGCCGAGTTCCCGCGGATCGATGGTGAACCGGGACAGACGGCCGTCGTCCAGGGCGACCACGCGGGTCGGCCCGGTGACGGTGATCTCGTCCAGGCCGTCGGAGCCGTGGACGGTCCAGACCCGGCGGCTGCCGAGTTCGGCGAGCACCTTCGTCAGCGGCTCGGCCAGCGCCTCCTGGGCGACGCCGAACAGCTGGTAGGCGACGCCGGCCGGATTGCAGAGCGGGCCCAGCAGATTGAAGATCGTCCGCACCGGCAGTTCGGAGCGTACCGCTGCGACGTGGCGCATGGCGCCGTGATGGGCCTGGGCGAACAGGAAGCACAGGTTGGCCTCGGCGAAGCACCGGGCCTGCCCTTCGGCATCGAGCCCGAGCTTGACGCCCAAAGCCGCCAGCACGTCGGCGGCCCCCGAGCGCGAGGTCGCGGCGCGGTTCCCGTGCTTGGCCACCGGCACGCCGCAGGCGGCGACCAGGATGGCGGCGAGCGTCGAGACGTTCACGCTGCCGGAATGATCGCCGCCGGTGCCGACCACGTCGACGGCGCCTGCGGGCGCATCGATCCGGGTCATGCGGGCGCGCATCGCCTCGGCGGCGCCGACGATCTCCTCGACGGTCTCGCCGCGCACCTTCAGGGCGGCCAGGAAGGCGCCGGCCTGGACGGGGGTGACCTCGCCCGACAACAGGTCGTCGAAGGCCGCGCGTGCCTCGGCGCGGTCGAGAGCCAGGCCCCCGGCGACCTTGGCGAGATGGGGTCTGAAGCTGTCCATGCGCTCTGTCGGAAGGCCGCCCCGGCCGTCCGGCGTCAATGCACGTCGGCGCGGGTCCTGTCACGCGCCGCGTTCCAGGCGGCGGCCAGATCCAGGAAGTTCTTCACGATCTCCGTGCCGTGCTGCGACCGGATGCTCTCGGGGTGGAACTGCACCCCGTGGAGCGGCCGCTCGGCGTGCTCCAGCCCCATGATCAGGCCGTCGGCCTCGGCCGTGACCCGCAACGTGTCCGGGCAGCTGGCCCGGTCGACGATCAGGGAGTGGTAGCGGGTCGCCTCGAAGCTGTCGTTCAGGCCCCGGAACAGGCCGCTGGCGCCATGCCGGATGGTCGAGACCTTGCCGTGCAGCGGCAGCGGCGCGCGGATCACGTCGCCGCCGAACGCCTGGCCGATCGCCTGGAGCCCGAGGCAGACGCCGAAGATCGGGATGTCTTCGGACAGCTCGCGCACGACATCGAGGCAGATGCCGGCTTCGTTGGGCGTGCACGGACCGGGCGAGAGCACGATCGCGTCCGGCGCCTTGGCCCGGATGTCGGCGACGCTCAGCGCATCGTTGCGGGCGACCTCGACGGCGCCGCAGAGCGGGCCGATCAGGTGGACGAGATTCCAGGTGAAGGAATCGTAGTTGTCGATCACGAGGACGTTGGGCATCGCGGAGGCACGCTCGGGCATGACCGCGATGTGACGACTCGCAACCCTCCGGTCAACCGGTGGCTACTGTCCCCGCTTGGCCTGCGCCGCGAACCGCACCGCCTCCTCGGCGGCCCGGAACAGCGCCTTGGCCTTGTTGACGCATTCCTGCTGCTCGGAGGCCGGATCGGAATCGTAGACGATGCCGGCGCCGGCCTGGACGTGCATGCGCCCGTCCTTCACGATCGCCGTACGCAGAACGATGCAGGTGTCCATCTCGCCGCGGGCGCCGAAATAGCCGATGCAGCCGGCGTAGGGCCCGCGCTTCTCGCGCTCCAGCTCGTCGATGATCTCCATGGCCCGCACCTTCGGGGCGCCCGAGACCGTGCCGGCCGGGAAGCCCGCCGCAAGGGCATCGAGCGGATCGTGGCGCGGGTCGAGGTCGCCCTCGACGTTCGACACGATGTGCATGACTTGGCTATAGCGCTCGATGAAGAACGAATCGGTAACCCGCACGGTGCCGATCTTCGAGACCCGGCCAGCATCGTTGCGGCCGAGATCGAGCAGCATCAGGTGCTCGGCGCATTCCTTCGGGTCGGCCAGCAATTCGGCGGCGAGCGCCGCATCCTCGGCCGGGGTCGCGCCGCGGCGGCGCGTGCCGGCGATGGGCCGCACCGTGACGATCCCCTCGCGCACCCGCACCAGGATCTCGGGCGACGAGCAGACGATCTGGAAGGCCTCGAAATCGAGGTAGCAGAGGAACGGCGCCGGGTTTGTCCGCCGCAGCGACCGGTACAGGCTGTAGGCGGGCAGCGTGAACGGCGCGGAGAAGCGCTGGGACAGCACCACCTGGAACACGTCGCCGGCGACGATGTATTCCTTGGCCTTCGCGACCATGCCGGCGAAGGCCTCGGGCGAGGTGTTCGAGACCGGCTCAGGATGCGCCACCGTGGACAGGTCCACCCGCGCGTCCACCGGCAGCGGTCCTTCGAGGGCGTCCGCCACCCGGTCGAGGCGCGCGAGCGCGGCCTCGTAGGCGGCGCGGGCGGTGACGCCGGGCGAAGGCCGCACCGGCGAGATCACGGTGATCTGGTCGCGGATCGAATCGAACACGACCATGACGCGCGGGCGCATCAGGATCGCGTCCGGCACGCCCAGGGGATCCGGGTTCGGCTCGGGCAGCCGTTCCATGGCGCGGACCATGTCGTAGCCGAGATAGCCGAACAGGCCGGCGGCCATGGGAGGCAGGTCCTGCCCCTCGGATTCGCCGATCGCGCTCTCGGCGATCAGCGCCCGCAAGCAGGCGAGCGGCGGCCTGTCGTCCCGCTCGAAGGCGTCGAGATCGGCCCCGCGGGCGATGGCGGGGGCGCCGTCGCGGCAGCGCCAGATCAGGTCCGGGTCGAGACCGATCATCGAGTAGCGGCCGCGCACCGCGCCGCCCTCCACCGATTCGAGCAGGAACGCCGGCCCGGCATGCCGGGCACGCAGCTTGAGGAACGCCGCCACCGGCGTCTCGAGGTCGGCGACCAGGCTGAGTTCGACGAGGCTCGGCTGCCCGGCCTCGTAGCGTCCGGCGAAGGCCGCGTAGTCAGGCGCCTCGGCCATGGCCCTCAATACTCTCCGCCGATGGCCCGGCGCAGGGCGGCCTGATCGATCTTCACGCCCGCGTTCTTCTGGACCTCGGAGATGTATTGGGACAGCACGTCGTCGGCCAGTGCGGCCTGGAAGTTCTTGGTGATGGCCTTGTCGCCCTGGGTGTCGGCAACAAAGGCTGGCATCGTCGCCGCCGTGACCTTGAACACCGCTCGCGAATCACCCGCGGCCGCGGTGCCGGCCTTGCCGACCGGCGTCGCGAAGATCAGGTTCACGTCGTCGGCGGTGAGCATGTCCTTGGCCTGGTTGCGGGCGAGGTCCTGCGCCTCCTGCGTGTTGACGCCGACCTCTTGTGCGACCGCCTCGATGGTCGCGCCGCCGTTGAGCTTCTCCGCCAGCTCCCGGCCCTTGGCCTGGAGCCGCTTGGCGATCTCGGCGGTGGTCCACCCGGCCTTCACGCCGTCCCGGACCTCGTCGAGCGGCTTGTCGTGCGCGGCGTCGATGCCGGTCACGTCGTACCAGACGTAGCCGCCGGACTTGGTGCGCAGCGGTTCGTTGTCGCCGCCGATCTCGGCCCGGAACAGGGCCGGCAGGGTGGTGTCCGGATCGGGGATGTCGGCGACGCGCTGGCCGTCCGGACCCTTGCCCTGGGGATCCACCGCCTTGACGGTCACGAGCTTCAGCCCGCGCTCGGCGGCGATGTCGGCGAGCGGCTTGGCGCTGGCGCGCTGGTCCTCGATGGCGTCCCGGGTGGTCTCCATGGCGTCCCGGGCACGGCTGAGCGCCAGGCCCTTGCGGATCTCGCCCTCGACCTCGGCGAACGGCTTGACCGTGCCGGGCTCGATCTTGGTCACCCGCAGCAGCACGGTGCCGAAGCGGCCCTGGACCGGCTGGCTCACGCCGCCCTCGGGCAGCGCGAAGGCGGCATCCGCCACCACCTTGTCGAACAATTCGGCCTTGGTCAGCGTGCCGAGCGTCAGGTCGGTGCCGCCGGTGCTGCGTTCCCCGGCCACGGCCTCGAAGGTCTTCGAGCCGTCCTCGATCGCCTTGCGGGCGGTATCCGCCGCGGTGGCATCCGGGAACACGACCTGCTGGATCGTGCGCTTCTCCGGGCTGCCGTAGCGGCCCTTGTTCAGCTCGTAGGCGGCCTTGGCGTCCGCATCGGTGATCGCGTCGGGCTTGGCCATCGCCTCGGGATCGACCACCAGCAGGGTCGCGGTCCGGAATTCCGGCGCCCGGAAGCCGGACTTGTTGGCCTCATGCCAGGCCTTCAATGCGTCCTCGGTCGGGGCCGGGATCTCTCCGGCCACGGACGGGGTCAGCATCAGGTAGGCCGCGGCGCGGCGCTCGGTGGTGTAGCGATGGACCGCCTCGCGCATCGCCGCCGGCACGTGCAGGTCGGACGACACGGCCTCGGCGAGCTGCAGCCGCGCGATCACGGAGCGCTGCTCGCGCACGAACAGGCCCTCGTTCAGGCCCGCCCGCTGGAGGGTCTGATAGAACAGCTGCGGATCGAACTGCCCTTGCGCGTTCTGGAAGCTCTTCTCGTCGTGGATCGCCCGGATCACCGAGGCGTCCGGCACGCCGAGGCCGAGATCGTGCGTCTTCTGGTCGAGGGCCGCCTCGGTGATCAGCTGCGACATCACCGTCCGGTCGAGCCCGAGCATGCGGGCTTGGTCGGGCGTGAGCGCGCGCTTCAGCTGCGTCTGATAGCGCTGCAGCTGGTTCTGGTAGGCCTGGCGCACCTGCTCGGCGGTGATCGGCGTGCTGCCCACCGTCGCGACGTTGCTGCTGGAGCCGCCGCGGAAGAATTCCTCCACGCCGAAGATCCCGACGCCCGCGATCAGCAGGGTGAAGATGATCGTCAAGACGATCTTGCCGAGCCAATGCTGGCTGGCGTTGCGGATGCCCTGAAGCATGGTCTGTGATCGGATACCTTCGGCCGTCGACCCGTCGCCGGGCCGGTGCCATCCCTGAAAGCCGACCGCGATAGACCATTCGCGCCCACAGGCAAAGGCTCACCCATTCGGACGGTTTGCGCGCCCAAGCTCGCTCTGGTAGGCCCCGCCGACCCCGGAATACCGTGGCGGCGCGGAGACGAGGCGAGGGCTAGGGATGTCGCAGACGGGGCGGAAACCGCTGGTCGCCGGCAACTGGAAGATGAACGGGACCCGGGCTTCGATCAAAGTGGTCGAGGCGATCCGGGACGGTCTCACGCCGGACCTGGCATCCCGCGTCGAGGTGCTGATCTGCCCGCCCGCGACGCTGATCGGCTCCTGCGTGGCCGCGGCCGCCGGCTCGCCGATCGTCATCGGCGGCCAGAACCTGCACGCCCGGCCGAGCGGCGCCTTCACGGGATCGATCTCGGCGGAGATGCTGGCCGACCTCGGCGCGAAATACGTGATCGTCGGCCATTCCGAGCGCCGGGCCTACCATCACGAGACGGATGACGGCGTCCACGCAAAGGCGCTCGGCGCCCGCCGCGCCGGCTTGAGCGGCATCATCTGCGTCGGCGAGACCATCGAGGAGCGCGAGCAGGGCCGCGCCCTCGATATCGTGCGTGCGCAGCTCGCCATCGGCCTGCCCAAGGGCGCCACCGCGGCCGATACAGTGATCGCCTACGAGCCGGTCTGGGCGATCGGCTCCGGCCGGACCCCGACGCCCCGCGACATCGCCGAGGTCCACGCGTCCCTGCGGGAGATGCTGGACAAGCTCGTCGGCGACGAAGCGCACCGGATCCGCATCCTCTACGGCGGCTCCGTGAAGCCCAGCAACGCCCGCGAGCTGATGGCGGTGGAGAACGTCGACGGCGCCCTGGTCGGCGGCGCGAGCCTCGTGGCCGAGGACTTCCTGGGGATCTGCGCCGCCTACGCGTGAGGCGCGGGCGGGGTCTCGGGCGGGAGTCTCGGGCAGGGTCTCGGGACTGTCACACGATCCTGCTTTGTGGGGCGTGACGACACCCGACCGCGAAGCCTGCCATGACCATCGATCACGACCGCGCCGACCCATCGATGGTGGACATGATCCGCCGCGAGATCCTCGACAGCTACGACGAGGAGATGGAACTCGGATTCGAGGACGACCGCCTCGACAGCCTCGAGGGCGGGACCGGCTCCGGCAGCGACCGCCGCTTCTATTTCCGGGAGCTGCTGCGCCTCCAGCACGAGCTGGTCCGCCTGCAGGACTGGGTCCAGCACAGCAAGCTGCGCGTCGTCGTCCTGTTCGAGGGGCGCGATTCGGCCGGCAAGGGCGGCGTGATCAAGCGGATCACCCAGCGCCTCAACCCGCGCGTCTGCCGGGTCGCGGCGCTGCCGGCGCCGAGCGAGCGCGAGCGCACGCAATGGTACTTCCAGCGCTACGTCAGCCACCTGCCGGCCGGCGGCGAGATCGTGCTGTTCGACCGCTCCTGGTACAATCGGGCCGGCGTCGAGCGCGTCATGGGCTTCTGCTCCGATGCCGACGTCGAAGAGTTCTTCCGCTCGGTGCCCGAGTTCGAGCGCATGCTGGTGCGCTCCGGCATCGTGCTGCTGAAATACTGGTTCTCGATCACCGACGAGGAGCAAGCCCTGCGCTTCCATATGCGCATCGCCGACCCGTTGAAGCAGTGGAAGCTGTCGCCGATGGATGTCGAATCCCGTCGGCGTTGGGAGGATTACACCCGCGCCAAGGAAGACATGCTGACCCGCACCCACATCCCAGAGGCGCCCTGGTGGGTCATCGAGGCTGTGGACAAGAAGCGCGCCCGGCTGAACTGTATCAGCCACCTGCTCGAACAGATCCCCTACCAGGACGTCGAGCATCCGCCGGTTCACCTGCCCGAGCGGGTCCGCCACGCGGATTACATCCGCACGCCGACCCCGCCGGAGATGCTCGTCCCGTCGCGCTACTGAGCGGCGAACTGGTCGCGCGTCAGAGCTTGAACGCCTGGCGCGCCATCAGGCGCCAGCGGCCGCCGTCCCGGCGCCAGACCTGCAGCACACCGATATGGACCGGCGCAGTTTTTCCACCCGAGACGGTCTCACCGGTGAAGACGTGCCGGACGATCGCGTCCTCCCCGATCACCGAGGCCGAGCGGTCCGACAGGGTGATGCTGGGGAAGCGCGAGGCGCCGCTGGTCAGCGCGCCGACGAAGGCCGCCTTGTCCTGCACAACGCCGCTCGAATGGCCGTAGCTCAAGCCATCGAGGGTGAGGGCATCGAGGGCGGTGCCGTCGGCCGCCAGCAGAGCCTTGGTCAAGGCATCCACCGCCGCCTCGACCTCGGCGGTCTGGGCGGAGGCCTCCGGTCCGGCGGCGAGTCCCGGCGGCGCATGAATCAGGATCGGCGCGGCGAACGCGGCGGCGAGCGCCGAACGGCGTGAGATGGTCATGGCGGGCCTCCCGGGCGGGGCGGCGCGTTCGATGAGCCGCCTTCCCGCCCGACAGAGCACGGTCCGGTGCCGGACGCGAGGCCGACCGGGAACAACCGGGGGCCGATCGTCAAGTTGGCGCCGGCCGGCGAGTGGTGTATGGCCCGGAGCAGATTTGCGACCGGCGCGCCAGGTCCGACGTCTGGCACCGGCCGCCCCGCGCCCGCCGCCGGACCGCCCCTCGGG
>NZ_VRVD01000013.1:0-34462 GCF_008040015.1 Methylobacterium sp. WL18
GGCGCACCACGCCGCGAACGCAGCGGGCTCGATCGGCACGCGCACCACGGCGACGCCGCTGCGCTGGACCTCGCGTTCCATCTGCTCGGTGGCGATCCGCCAGGTCTCGTATCGGGGCGGCAGCCTCGGTCCGTCGGCGAGGCTGGCCCGGAGCGCCTCGTAATGCTCCGGGGCGTACCAGGGCAGGCCGACGCGGCGCGGACGGGTCATCGGAAGCTCGCAGGCCATGGGCGTCGGAACGCGGCACCGACCGCTCCTCGGCCGGCATCACGTCCCTCAACGGCGCAGCGCGACATTCGGTTCTGCCGCACATTCGGCATCAACAGTCCGCCGGCCCTCGACGCGTCGCTCGGCCATGGTGTGGAAGCACACCTGTGAGATGAACGGGCCGTCCTTGTGCGTGCGGCGACGCTCTTCCGGCCGTTGCCGGTTCGACCGGTCGCCCTTACCTCCGCCCTGCAGGCCCCGATGGCGTCGGGGTCCTGCCGCCCTTCCCAAGGGGTGTCTCCTCCCAAGACTTCGGGCCGCCCCATCAGGGGTGGCCTTTTTTGTCTCCGGGGTCCGATCGATCGGACGGTACGACGCTCCGTCCCTCGCGGCGGTAGGCCGGCGCATCGTTGCGAGAGCCGGCGGGCCACCGTCCGGGATGATGCACGAGAGCGCTCGCCGCCGAAGTGGATGTCGGTTCGGCGGAAGCGAGCGCGTTCGCTCAAAGACTTAAAGCTGTCGCCGAATACAGCGCGATCGGGAGCGGCTTCAATCGATGGCCTCGGCCGTCCGTGAGATGGCGCCACCGCGCCCGAAGGTCTCGTGGGCCGCCTGCGCCAGCTCCCGGCGGGCGACGACGTCGGCCAGGGCCATCAGGATGCCCATCAGCCCCAGGACCAAGACAATGCGGCGGAGGATCGGTCGATTGGACATGCGCGGCATCCAGAGACGTCGGGCTGTCTAGCAGGGCCCCCGGAAAGCGGCTGCCGCCCCCGGGCCACAGTGGGTACGGAATGTGAACGCGGTCCCTGTCGCCGGCTTCCGCCTCCCTCCGCGGGCCCGTCCTGTCGCCCTTCGGCCACAGGGGCTCGGCAATTGCCGCCTTTGCCGCAACCGATGCCCGGCGTCGGCGTTGTCGCAGTCGGCCCAGTATTCCCGAATGATGTCTGCCGGACCGCAGCCATTTACCGTCGGTTTACTATGACGCCTCGTGTCGTTGCCGGCGGGTGTGTCCGTAAAACTACAGCTTTCTTCCCGACGGATTGGTAGTCATGGCGTCAGATTTCACGCCCTGGATTACCCCGCATGACCAAGCTTCTCGCCTCGCTGGCTGCCTTCACTGCCCTGACCGGCGCCGCTGCCGCCGCCGACCTGCCGCGTCGCGCCGCCCCGCCGCCCGTGTTCACCCCGGTGCCGGTGTTCACCTGGACCGGCTTCTACGCTGGTTTCAACGCCGGCTACGCCTTCGACGCCAGCAGCCGCTCGAACAACTCCACCTTCGGCGTCCCGGCCCCGTTCGCCGTTCCCGGCACCACCGCCACCTTCCGCAACCGCAGCCAGGACGGCTTCTCCGGCGGCGCGCAGATCGGCTACAACGTCCAGTTCACCCCGGGTTCGGGCGTGGTCGTCGGCATCGAGGCCGATGCCCAGTATCTCGACTTCGGCCGTAGCCGGAACAACGCCTTCGTGAACGGCGCCGTCGCCCCGGGCTTCTACGTCACCGACCCGCGCGGCCTGTCGAGCCTCGACTACTTCGGCACCGTGCGCGGCCGCCTCGGCTACGCCTTCGACCGCACCCTCGTGTACGGCACCGGCGGCTTCGCCTACGGCTCGGGCAGCGCCGACCGCTCGTTCGGCGGCTACGCCGGCAACGACAGCTTCCGCACCGGCTACGCCGTCGGCGGCGGCGTCGAGTTCGCCCTCCCCACCGAGTCGTTCCTGAACTTCTTCCGGTCCTCGGCCGTGACGTTCAAGATCGAAGGCCTGTACGTCAACCTGGAGCGCGGCAACCGCAACCAGGGCGCCCTGGTGGTCAACGCCGCCAACCTCGTCCCGGTGGCCTACAGCGCCATCGGCCGCCGCGACGACGAGTTCGCCGTCGTCCGCGCCGGCCTGAACTACAAGTTCGGCTCGTACTAGTATCGGATCGCGCTGCTCCCGGCCTCAACGCCGGGAGATGCGGCCGGCGGGCGAGAGGTGTTGGTCCTCCTCCTCGCTCCCCGCCGCGGAAGGTGCCGACAACTCGTCGGCCTCCGGATCCCCAGCCCGATCAATCTGGCCGTGAGGTCGGCAACACCCCGCGAGCATCCGCTCCCGGGGTGTTTTTTCGTGTCGGGATCCAATCCGGTCGCGGGTCACCATGACTTCGTCGCAACTCGCCAGGCCGTCAGGCTGCGATCTGTGCCGGGCATTCTGGGCGTAGCGTGACGGTGGATGCCAAGGTCCGCGAATAGGAGATGGCCGAGTTCGAGGTGGGATTGGGGGCCCAGGCGTGAGCCAGTTCAGGCCCCTTACCATCTCACTTACACGAAGTGCGTGGGCAGGCTCAGTGCCTGCGCGTAGGTCATCAGTGCAAAAGCTCCGCCGATCAGCGTGGCAGCTATGGTGATGCGGTTCGTCCAGGTCATCGTCGTCTCCATCGGGTTCGCGACTGTCGTCGCGGTGTGATCCTGATGTATGCCCAAGCTTTCGGGTCCGACGTGTTCTGGAACACCAGCACTGTAAGAGGTCGGTAAGGTTTCTGTTGGCCCCGCCTTCCCCTGTAGGAAGCGGACCGTTCACAGGGTGACGCAGCAGGGATTGCTACCGACCAACGTCAGAGGTTCGAGGCGCCATAGGTTCTGACGAGACGAACAAACTCACGAACCAGAACAGGGTCATCGCCGCGATCGCCGCCGCTGTCCCGAATAGGGGACTGACAAACAAGGCGGCGAGCACGCCGTGCTTCAACATCAGGGGCATTGCGATCAGCCAGCCTAGGCTGGCAGCGATAGCCACCCTGATGATGCAGCATTCTGATGCCTGCATCACAACTTCTCCGAACTTAATTCAACCCAAAGTCGCATTTCGAGCTTGGCCTTTCAATGGGGCAGACTGCCGAGCGCGAGCTCTCGTGGTGTGTCCGGATCAAAATAGGGGTGGGCAGCCAGATAGACGGCCTCACAAAGGAGGCGGAGGCCAAGCTGGGCAAGCGCGCTACATCAACGATGTAGAACGGAAATCCGGAGCCAGCCTTGTCATCACCCCTCGAGAAAGTGCTGCTTGAAGAGCTACGTGACCTAACGGTCCGAGTGGAGGTCCTGCAGAAGACGCTGGGGACGGCCATCTCGCTGATGAGCCAAAAGCAACGCGACACCATCATCGAAGCTCTCGCATTGAGCTTGAAGATGACCGGTAGCGAGGACCCACGCGGCGTGGCTGGCCCGGCCGTCAAGGAGATGATGGATTACGCGCTGCTGCCTTGGTACGCGGCGGAGGGGCGGTCCGAGGACGCCTGAAGCTGCCGTTGGCATAGAAACGGCGGGGCTCTCACCCCGCCGATCCATCAAATCATTTTCGGCGGCTCAGCCTGCCTACCGACAAGAGGGTTATGAGCCCAGAAGCTGACTGGCCGAGCCTATGAGCGTCATGAGAAGACCGCTCACGAAAACGCCGATCATCGCGTAGGAAAAGGCTTTCAGCGCCATGCGTTGAGTCCCGAGATCCGGACTAGCAGCGGTATCCACCTGCGGTCTGGCCGTACTGCTTCACGGGACGGGTTTGCTGATCGGCATTACCTTCTGCCGCCGAGCTCATAGGGCAGCGGTCGTAGTTCGGGTGGTCGTGCACGCCGAGCCCGAGCGAGCCGGTAGTTGTGACATCCTGCGTGACGAAGCCGGTCCAACGGGCGCCGTTGGCGGCCATGGCTGACGAGATCGAAGCGACGCCAAAGACAAGTGCAGTGGCGACGGCGGCGATACGGGTCTTCATGTGTAAAATCTAACCTTTAAAAGATACAGATCGCTCATTCGAGCCTGTTTCTGCTTGTGCAAGACATAGATGGGGATCCATTGTCCGCCGTGACGTGCCGCGGCGCACGCACCACAACGGATTAAAACGAAGTTGACTTTTCGCATACCGCTTCGCCGGTGTGCCGCCTTCAACGCCAGGATCGAGGTGGTCCGGCAGATGCCCGCTGAGTTCCGAGGTCTTCATCCAATAAGTTGTCGGGAAGCAGACCTTTCGGCCTTTTGCAATGAGTCGGAAGCGGTTGCGGAGAAGGCGTCGGCTTCGATGCATTGCTGCCCCAAAGCGGACCAGCGGCTCTCAACCCTTATCGGACATTCGTCCTATAGATTTGAATGTCGGCAATCCGATCGTTTTCCCGACGATCGCATTGGGCGGATCGCGAACTGACTAAAACGGCTCCGTTTGCGTCGGAAAAACGTGTCGGCTTTTCTATTGCCGGATAAACGCGATTTTGGCACGATCCCGACATGCTGATCGGATATGCCCGCGTCTCCACCCTCGACCAGAACCTCGACCTGCAGCGTGACGCGATGACCAAGGCCGGGTGTGAGCGCCTGTTCGAGGAGAAGAAGTCCGGCAAGGCCGGGACCAAGCGGCCCGAGTTCGAGGCGGCGCTCGCCTACCTGCGCCCCGAGGATGTGCTCGTCGTGTGGAAGCTGGACCGGCTCGGCCGGTCCCTTGTGGAGATGATGCGCACCATCGACGGCCTGCGGGTGAAGGACGTGCACTTCCGCTCGCTCACCGAGCAGTTCGACTCCGCGACCGCCCACGGACGCTTCGCTCTGCAGATGCACGGGGCAATGGCCGAGTACTTCCTCGACCTCAACCGTGAGCGCACCATGGAGGGGCTGAAGGCCGCGCTTGCTCGTGGCCGCAAAGGCGGTCGGCCGAAGAAGCTGACCGAGGATGACATCGCAGCCGGTCGCGCACTCTTGGCCGCCGGCACGATCAGCGTGGCCGACATTGCCAAGCGGCTCGGGGTCAACAGAGACACGTTCTACAGCTACTTCCCACGCGCCCGCGCCAACAGCACCGTGGCCAAGGGCTAAGTTCGTGGACGATTGGTGTGGCCTCGGTGCCCTGCCCATACTGACGCCCTCCCTTTATAATGTCGGAAGTCGCACACCGCCGCGCACGGGCATCCTTCCGAGAGGTGCCCGTTCGTGATCTGAGGAAGATCGCCGGAGCGACATGCCGATCAGCCGACGCCAACTCGCCGTCTCGCTGCTTGCAGCCAGCCACATCGTTGAGCGGGACCGGATCGCGGCCTTCATCGCTGACCCGGCGACGCAAGCGGCGCCCAACCCATTCGCTGAGACGAGCGCTGGAGCCGTGCGTCAGGTTTGGCGACAGCGCGCTGCGGAGTTCCAGTCGTGCGATATCGCGGCGGTGGGGCTGCCCAGTTTGCTGACGGTGGCCTGCCCCCATTCGGTGGCCCAGGTTCGAAGTTAGTGCATCGTCGGTCGCGTGACGATGGCGGAGTGGGCGACCGGCGCTGAACCGTTCGGTTCAGGTGGCCAGATCACAACCTGTGGCGCAGGCGGCTGGTAGCCGAGTGACGAGTGCGGCCGGATGGTGTTGTAGTCCTTCCTCCATTGTTCGATCACGACGCTGGCCTCCTTAAGAGTGTAGAACACCTCGCCGTTGAGGAGTTCGTCGCGCAGCTTCGCGTTGAAGCTCTCGCAATAGCCGTTCTCCCACGGACTGCCCGGCTCGATGTAGGCGGTCGTCGATCCAACCGCCGCGATCCAGTCCTGAACGGCTTTGGCGATGAACTCCGGCCCGTTGTCCGAGCGGATATGACCAGGCACACCGCGCAGGCTGAACAGGTCCGAGAGTACGTCGATAACATCCAGCGCCTTGAGCTTGCGAGCGACCCGGATGGCCAGGCACTCGCGCGTGAACTCGTCGATCACGTTCAGCATCCGGTACTTGCGCCCGTTGTGCGTGCGGTGCTCGACGAAGTCGTAGGACCAGACGTGGTCGGGGCGCTCTGGCCGCAGTCGCACGCACGAGCCGTCGTTGAGCCAAAGGCGCGCTCGCTTGGGCTGGCGGGCCGGGACCTTGAGCCCTTCTCGTCGCCAGATCCGTTCGACGCGCTTCACGTTCACCGTCCAGCCATCACGCCGGAGCATCGCTGTGATCCGACGGTAGCCGTAGCGCCCGTACTGGAGCGCCAGGGCGACGATGGCGGCCGTCAAAGCGGCTTCGTCCTCGACTAGGACGGCGACCTTGCGCTGCGTCGAGCGATGCTGACCCAGGACACGACAAGCGAAGCGTTCCGACACACTGTGCTCAGCAACGACGTAGTCAACACAAGCCCGGCGGCGAGCCGGGCTCAGAAGTTTCCCGAAGCCGCCTCCTTCAGGATCAGATTCTCCAAGGTAAGATCAGAGATCGCCCGCCGAAGGCGTTGGTTCTCGGTCTCCAGAGACTTCAGCCGCTTGACCTGATCACCCTTCAGGCCACCGTACTCGGAGCGCCAGCGATAGTACGTGACCTCGGTTACCTCGATGCACCGGATTGCTTCGGCAACCTTGCGACCCTGCGAGACCAGAACATCCACCTGGCGCAGCTTGGCAACAATCTCTTCAGCCGTATGCTTCTTCCGTCCCATGACAACATCCTCCACATGGCGCGAGGCCATACCTCAGGGAGGACCACTTTTCAGGAGGCAGGCCAGTCGGCGAGGTTATTCGTCTTGACCCGTTCGCTCATACCGCTTTGCGACCGCTCGTGACGGGGCATGGCCAAGCAGCGACACCCTAATCAGGGCGCTATATTAGATACGAGGTCTTAACGAGGGCCGGCTCGGAAAACTTACCGGTGGCGCCATGAGGAGGCATCCCCCAAGCGAGCACCCCGGGGCACCGCTTGTCGAACCGAAACGCTCTCGCTCGCGACTATCGGGGGCGCTGGGGGCGTGGCTTGGGGATTTCGATCGTCACGAGCTTGCCGGTGATCGGATCCAGGATGGTCATAGTGCCACTCCGCTGATCCGGTGGTGCCGGGCGGCACGCTGGCTCGCGCGTGCGTTGTGGAGCCGCCGCATCCGCTCCTGCTGGATTTCAGGCTCGTGAGCTTGATGGACCGAAACGGTGGGCAGCGACTGCTCCGCTGGCATGATGTCGCGATGCGAGTCCGACTGTTTCATGCTCCGCCCCTTTGTACGTACTTAAGTAGCGAGCTTAACCGTTCATTAACCTATTGCAACCCTGAGGTGCCGTCGGCTGACCGGCGGGGTGGTTCGGTCCACAAGCGATGGGGAAACCGGGTTCGGATCGATGCGACCCGGCTGCACGACCATCGATCACCGGCCAGCTATTCGACCCCATCATCGTTTCGAACGATATGGTGGGGCCGACGCTGCTCGTGCACGGCAGTGTCGGTCGATCCCCCAGAGCCGCATACCCACACACGGTAGTCGCATGCCGCTTTCGGAGGAGAGCCGCAACTGTCCGGCCGCGATGCCGTTAGGTCTTTCATGGCCGACGCACACATGCCCGTCCCG
Organism: Methylobacterium sp. WL18; assembly: GCF_008040015.1. Taxonomy (NCBI): domain Bacteria; kingdom Pseudomonadati; phylum Pseudomonadota; class Alphaproteobacteria; order Hyphomicrobiales; family Methylobacteriaceae; genus Methylobacterium; species Methylobacterium sp. WL18. The sequence continues at coordinate 7,508 of NZ_VRVD01000013.1, forward strand.
TTCACAGTGTTGATCGTGGAGGACGAGAGCCTCGTGCGCATGATGGCGGTAGATATGCTCGAAGACGCTGGATTTCAGGTGATCGAAGCTCCCACCGGCGATGCGGCTTGGATCATTTTGCAAAGCCGCGACGACATCGATGTGCTGTTCACCGACATCGAGATGCCGGGGTCTTTGAACGGTTTTGGTTTGGCCAATCGTGTCGCGGAGCACTGGCCGCACATCCGCTTGGTGATCACGTCCGGGCGGTGCTGGCTCACCGACGAGGACGTGCCGGACCACGGTAGGTTCGTACCCAAGCCTTACTTCGCGGCCGAGATCCTCACAGCTTTTGAGCAAGCCAGTCGGCGCTAGGACTCGCATGCCCCGGGTAAGCGAGCCGGGAATGTGCCGGCTGGATGGGGAGTACCATTGCCAGGCCGAGGCTCGGTGGACGTACCGCTGCGACCAACCCGTTTCGGATGGCCGGGAAGCTTGGCCGGGGGGGTGCTGCGCATGCTGATCGTGCTCCGCGAGAGGGCTTGAGGGTCCCCAGGCGGGTCAAGGACCATCCGGGATCGATGCCGACGGCAAGGATCCGTCCGGGTTCACCAGCTCAAATCACCGCGTCGTCGGGGCATGTCGGGGGGCGTCAAGGTGAAAGATGGAACCACCCCAAGTGGTGCTGGTTGACCATCAGATTGGATTTGTTCTAATTCGTAAGTGAAGGCGGTCCCGGACCGCCAACTAGATACAGGAGCTACCGATGGCCAGCGCCACGTGCCAGAGCTGCAAGTTCTTTGACGATCACCATGGCAACGGCGCCCAGGCGCAGGCTGATGCCGGCTTGTGCCGCTTCAACCCGCCGGTCACTCAGCCGACGCCGGAGTCGAAAGGCTTGTGGCCGGTCGTGGCCACTGAGGATTGGTGTGGTCATTTCACGACCGAGATGACTGCGGCCGAGTAAGCTCGGACCCAATCAAATCATCAGGGCCAGCCTTCGGGCTGGCCTTTTTTGTTTGGGCGGCCATCGGCATCAAACCGATCCAGTTCAGAGACCCGCGCAGTGCGCTGCGATCCGCGCAGCAAGCTGATCAGCGGTGAGGGGTGCCTCGGGGTGATCGTGCTTCACTGCCGCCAGGGGCATTCCAAGGCATTCGGCTTCGTTTGGGTCTTGCACCAAGCCGAGGCCACCGTGCTTCGTGATCGCACGCATGCCATCGTCGCCGTCGCCGTTCGCGCCGCTAAGTACGATCCCGCCCACGCGCCAGCCGTAAGACTCAGCGGCTGAGATGAACAGCGGATCGGCAGCCGGACGCGTGAATTGGATCTTGCTCCCACGATCCAGCCAAGTCGAGCCGAAGCCCAACCGCATTTGATGGTCATGCCGTACGCGAACCGGCGACCGTGGGCATCATGGCGCTAGTGGCCGAGGAGGAGCGCTGGATGATCTCCGCGCGGACCAAAGCGGCCCTGGCGGCCGCCAAGGCCCACGGGGCCGTTCTGGGCGGCTACCGGGGTCGCACGGTCACGGCACCGGCAGGCGATCCCAGGCGACCAGAGCGTGTGCACGACTTGCTGACCTGGTGCCCGTGTTGAACGAGCTGCGCGCGACCGGGACCACCAGCCTAGGCGGGATCGCGGCGGCGCTGAATGCGCGCGGGATCCCAGCCGCACGAGGTGGGGCGTGGACGGCGACCCAGGTGCGACGAATACAACAGTGAGGATCAAAGGCTGATCACCCGAGGTTTATTATAGATCCCCGAATTTTCACAGGAGGATCGCCATGGGTCTCGCCGCTTTTATTGCTTTCGTCGTGCCGTGGATGTTGTTCGCGGCGTGGATGTTCCGCCTGCCCAGCGCTATCCGCTTGGGTGCGCCCTCTGCCCCTTGGCGACCGCTTACGGACCTCGCCGGTCCCGCACGCGATCAGGGGCGCCAGATTAATACCCGCAACTCTGGGAGCGATGACGGATCGGGCCGGACAGGTGGAGACAAGCACACCCCGATCGACACGCTAGACGGCGGGGGGCTGGGTCGGAGCGTGGAGCACACCGAACCCACCGATAAAGTCAGCTAGCATCTTCCTGCGCAACAGCGTGGTCTAACCGCTCCCTCTATGCATGGGGCAGAAACAGCAAAGCCCGTCCAGTCGCGTTCTGGGCGGGCTTACTGCGACTGCGTCAGCGAGGCCGCGCCGAGGCCAGGGGGGTAGGCCTCGGCGCTGCTCTTCCGGCGCTCAGCCCGCAGGCCGATCGCTGCGGCCATCCTACGCCCGTATGGTTAACAACCGGTCACCGTGACCCGCTCTGTTCTCGGATACCGGTGACACGCGGCTGGCATATGCCGGCGTTCACGGTCACCCCCTCGCAGTGTTCCGCGTTCATTCTACAGCTCACCCATATGGACCGTCGAATAGGTCACCCAGCGCCTTGCGCCGAAACAGCTTGCGCCATCGCCGGCGTCGGTGCTCCGGCCGATCGTGCATCATGTGACATCGCTGGCAGAACGCGGCGTGGTCGGCCGACACGTTGTTGGCGGTGTCGTGGTCCCGGTGGGTCGCGGCCATTACCACCCTGGTGGTCCGCATAATCGCCAACACATCGACGAGGGCGCAGCGTATCCGGCGCCCTCGCCCCTCGTGCCACGTAGCTGCCTGGGCACCCCACCAGCGGCCGTCACCGAGATGGTAGACCAATTTGGCCGTGCGGCCGCCCGCAGCTCTCACAGCGGCCGCCGGCGCGCCGGAAGCGCACCAGAGCCGATAACTGCGGCCAGTCAATGGGATAGAAGAAACGGTGCTCGCGCCGGATCGGCATGGAAGGGGATGGTCTAATCACGCGGCGCGTAAGCGCTTACCCGCAAAGCCTAGTACATGATCCCAACGTTAACACGTTGGTAACTACATGCATTAATAACTCCTTAAGATCTGATCTGCCGGGGGCCTGCCATGCTGGATACAGTGTTCTGGATCGCGGTGTTCGTCGCAATCGCATGCGGCATCCTGATAATCAGCATGGGTCTCTATGATGAATGGTCAGACGAAGCTCGGCATTCCCAATCTGGAACTGACGAGTTACCGGCTGCGTAACACGGCAGGGAGCACTACTTTTGCCCTACACACCTGAGTAAGTTCCCCTGTAAATGATCCATCAAATTTGACCATTCATATCCGAATGTAGCACTCGATGGTCAGGTCATCCCAATACTAGAGTCGAAAACTGTATACGGCTCCTCGAATGGTCAAGTTTCGACCACAATTCGGGCCTGCCTTAGCAGAGCAGCAAGGGAGGGGATGCCCATGACGATCCTAGATCCGACCACCGGCAAGCTTGTGACCATCGCAGTGCCGCAGCCGCGCCCGCAGATCGCTCCGCGCAGATGAACAGCACCATGGCCGATGTAATCGATAGGAAGGCTTGGCAGCCAAGACGAAGGCCAAATCCAGTTCGGACGATACCACCCGGCCTGCTGCTGTTCGGTGTAGGCCCAAGCTCTGCCACGGACGGCAAACTGACCGCCGCCGAACTGATCGCCACGGCTCGCGCTGCTCGCGAAGCCACCGAAAGCCGGCCGAATCAACCTTAGTCGCGCAGCGCCTTCCATAACTCAGGCAAAGCCGCGATCCGAATCGCCATGCGCCGCGCCTCGCTACGTGACATGCGGTCGATGCCGGCTTGCTGCTGCGCATAATCGGCGAAGTAGACGTAGGCCAGGGGGAAGCCGTTGGCGTCTTGGATGCAGTAGGCGTCCTCAAACTCGACGGCCTGCCACGGAGCCGGAAAATGGTGGGCGGGTGGCTCACTCATGCGACCGTCCTGCCCCGGATCCTTGCTCATTGGCGCCCCAGCGCCTCACGAAGCAAGGCTGCCCAGCGCTGCCGCATGCGCGCATTGTTGATTAACGTCACCACGGACGCGCTCAGGCCAACCAATGCAGCAGGCGTCAAAAGGAATGCCGCGGTTATCATTCTGCCCCAGACCCGCTGACTGCGCCGGCTCCTAGGGCGGCTGCCAGCGCGGCAAGGAAGGCAGCTTCGATCATCGTGTAAGCCCAGACGCATCTTGGTCGACAGCGGGCCCAGGCCCGTGCGCCAGAGGTGACAGCCTAAACTAAGGACCAGTGGTTGACGTATTGTTAACCATGATTGAAAGGGATGCGCCGCCAGAGTTCGACATCCGCTAGGCCGCAAAGCTGACGGTTCAGCACTTCGGCGCCCATTACGGCTACACGCCGCTCCCCGAAGCGACCCAGTAGCAAGGCCCTGCCTCAAGCGCGCACACGTACCAGCCTCAAAATTCGCCCGCTGGCGGCCTTCGGCGGCTTGGCAAGTGCAGGATGGCCAAATTTAGGCCTGGGCCGTCCTGGGCCTTCTCACGCGATTTGAGGGCAATATAGTAATTTCCACATCGGGGGCGTCTAGCGCACTTCAGCACCGGCGTGCTGTGGCTCGGCAGCGTAGAGCTGACACCCGACGAATGGGCGGGGCCCGGTTTATCACCAAGCACTGAACGGCAACGGCGCCCGTTAACGTTTCGGTATTTTTACGGAAGTATGAGGGCTTATAGTTCGAGGCGATGTCATGCGCGTTCTGCTGATTGAAGATGATGCCACCGTCGCTCAAAGCATTGAGCTAATGCTCAAGTCCGAGAGCTTCGTCACCTATACAACTGATCTGGGTGAGGAAGGTGTCGACCTCGGCAAGCTCTACGATTACGACATCATCCTCCTCGATTTGAACCTGCCGGACATGTCGGGATACGAGGTACTTCGCAACCTCCGTGTGGCCAAAATTCAGACCCCCATCCTCGTCCTTTCCGGCATGGCCAGCATCGAGGATAAGGTGAAGGGTCTAGGCTTCGGGGCCGATGACTACCTCACCAAGCCATTCCACAAGGACGAGCTGGTCGCCCGCATCCACGCCATCGTGCGCCGCTCGAAGGGCCACGCCCAGTCGGTGATCACCATCGACGACCTGATCGTGAACCTCGATCAGAAGATGGTCGAGGTCGGCGGCGCCCGGGTGCACCTCACCGGCAAGGAATACCAGATGCTGGAACTCCTCTCGCTGCGGAAGGGCACGACGCTGACCAAGGAGATGTTCCTCAACCATCTCTACGGCGGCATGGATGAGCCCGAGCTGAAGATCATCGACGTGTTCATCTGCAAGCTGCGCAAGAAGCTCGCCAACGCCAGCCAGGGCAAGAACTACATCGAAACCGTCTGGGGTCGCGGTTACGTGATGCGGGACGGCACGAGCGGGATGCAAGCTATGGCTGGCTAAATCTGTCTTCGAAACTTTTCGGAAACCCCTAAATCCGGATTGATTTCTCGTACGCACAGGAACAAGTGTACTGCTTTGCACAAGCAGGTACACCGTGGACGAAAACGCAGAGACCATTGAGCCTCAGGCCGTCAACTTCGTCGAACTGACAGCCGACCTTGTCTCGGCCTACGTGTCGAAAAACTCCGTCCGGCCTGGCGATCTGCCAGACCTGCTCGCCAGCATTCATGGTGCGCTAACTGGGCTCAGTCAGAGCGGCACGCCCGAGGCCCCGGCGGTCGACAAGCCCACCCCATCGCAGATCCGGAAGTCGATCACCCCCGATGCGTTGATCAGCTTCGTCGACGGCAAGCCGTACAAGACGCTGAAGCGGCATCTGAACGGCAACGGGATGACGATCGAGCAGTACCGGGAGCGCTACGGCCTGCCGCGCGACTACCCCTCGACGGCCGCCAGCTACTCCGAGCAGCGCTCGAAGCTTGCCCTGGCGCTCGGTCTCGGCAACCAGCGTAAGAAGTCAGCTCCGATGGCTGCAGAGCCTGCTGAGACCGTCTCCGACAAGCCAAAGCGCGCTGTCGGTCGGCCCCGAAAGGCCAAAGAGGCTACTGAGGCCTAAGGAGGAGCTGATCAGCGCTTTCTGAAAAAGATCGCGTGGGCGATCCTGACCGTCATGTTGATAGACATGGCGGTAGGCCCGTAGGGGATATGAACGCCTCAAGCTTGTCCGCATGATTTGAAGTGTGGTTGTGATTGCCGCGCAAATAGCGTAGTGATCACTTATCGATCTTTGGCCAGATATTAGGCTGCCTCGTCTCAACAGGGCGAGCGCTTTGCATTTCTCCCATTTTCGACGAATAACAATTGAGCGCATGCAGTGCATGCGCTCAACCTATCGGCTTGCTTACAACAATACGGAATAATTATGCCTATCGGTACTGTGAAGTGGTTCAACGAGACCAAGGGCTTCGGCTTTATCCAGCCTGACGACGGCGGCAATGATGTGTTTGTGCACATCTCGGCTGTTGAGCGCGCAGGGATGCGTAACTTAGTCGAAGGACAAAAGATCTCCTACGAGATGGAGAGTGACAAGCGCAGCGGTAAGCAGTCTGCAGGCAGCCTCCAGTCCGCTTGAGCCTCGCTCATCTATCTATGACGAGCTTCGAAGCCGTTCCCCTGGGAGCGGCTTCATGGAGGATGGTTGATGTCTCATAAATTCAAGCTTGGTCAGAGCGTTCGGCAGCTCGGTATCAACTACGGCAACAATAAAAGTACCGTCGTCGACGGCCTCTACGAGGTGGTTCGGCTCATGCCTGACGACCGGTCCGGCGAGCCTTGCTACCGGATTAAGTCTGATGGTGGCGAGCGTGCTGCTCGGGAAGGCGAACTCGCTCTCGTCTCCTAAGAAACCTCAGTTGAGCGGGTCCTAGCGTGCAACCAGGCGGCCTATAAAAATCCGCTGCCTGAGTACCCTTAGAAGGCGTTCGCCCGTCGGATGTAGCCGACCACGGTCCGCGGATCCCGGTGGCCTGACTGATCCATAATCCGGGCAAGATCAGCGCCCGCGCTCGGCTATCATGTCATACCCTTTCTTCGCCGGGTGTCGGCTCAGCCGCGGCTGCTCCCACTTCTGGTGACGCCCCGCCGCTTGGTGGAACAGCATGATCCCGATCTATCAGCTGTCCCAGAAGGCTGAGAAGCTCCTCATGCTGAGGACTATGGGGCGCTTCGAGCAGAAACGGTCCGATCTCGATGCGAGACACCGCACCGCCGGACGGGCCGTTCGCTTCATGCATGATGAACACGTCCGCCAGCCTTTCACCGCGGCAGAGTAACCAGCGATCGCCGTTGGGGCTTGTGTAGATCGGCAGGCGCATGCTCAGCATCGTCAGGACCTCACGGGTGGTACTTCGCTTTCAACGCTTAAACGCCGAGAAAGCGTGCGCTGCTCTCGCTCGGCCGCGCATGCAGGTAGCGCCCTGTAGTCGCGTCCGAGGCATGCCCCAGCGTGGCCTGCACGAAGTGTATCGGCGCTCCGCAGTCCAGGCTGTGCGAGTCGTGGGCATGCCGCAGATAATGCGCCGAAACCTCGGCCTGCAGGCCAGCGCGCGCTGCAGCCGCCTTCACCACCCGGTGAACTGCGCTCGGGTCGAGTGCCCCGCCCTTTCGCACCAGGAATGCGGGAGCGTCGGCAGATGGAGTGGCCAAGCTGTCTACTCCAGCCCTCTCGCGCAGCGCCGCCAGCACCTTCCACGTCGCGGCCGACAGCACCACCACCCGGGTCTTGTCACCCTTGCCGAGCACCGTCGCCTGGCCCGGCAGGACGCCACTACGGCGGGCCCACGACAGGTAAGCATCTCCAGTTCCTTGTCGATGCGCCTCTATTCGCGTCGCGCCACAGTTCCTGACCCCGCAAGGCTGATGCCGCGCTTACCGCCGGTCGAAGGGATGGCATCCGCCCACGCGCTCGGGTTTTGTCGCGAGAGATCGTGTAGCGTATTCCCGACGAAACCTGCGACGCGCCGAAGACTGGCACCCTCGCAGGTGATCGCGATCTGCATCCCGAGTTGGCGTGTGTGGCTGCGCCCATAGAGGTAGACGGCCAGCTGCGCCCGCGTGGCTTCTGGGATGCCTTCAAGCTGATCAGACAGTGCCTCTGGTTCTGCGCGGTAGAGTCGGTTGATCATGTCGGTCGGCACCGGGCAGTCGGCGGCGGGATCCTCAGAGCTGACAGGGAAGACTCGGTTCACGGCGACACCTGTAAACTACTCCACAGCAGAATAATAATTCTGGTTAACAAATCATTTCGCTTGGGTTATCCTCCTCAAGGATCGAAGAAATCTTTGTAAAAATTAGCTGCAGCTATGGCGTTCGTAAAATTCCGGCCTAAATCAGGTGCAACCTCCTGATTTAGGCCGCATTCAGAACGAGTGATGGTAGTTCTTATAATAGGTGCAGCATGAACGACGTGATCGAAACATCTGAGGTCGAAAGCATCGATCTCATCGAGCTGACGATCGGCATTGTCTCGGCCTATGTGTCGAACAACCATGTGCAAAGCGCGGAGCTTGCCACGCTAATCGCGGCGACGCACGCTGCGCTCTCGGGGATAGGCCAAGGTAACACAACAGCCGCTTCCGTGGCCGACAAGCCCACCCCTACGCAGATCCGAAAATCGATCACCGCCGATACGTTGATCAGCTTCGAGGATGGCAAGCCGTACAAGACCCTACGCCGCCACCTGACGATAAGGGGGCTGACCCCAGAGGCCTACCGCGAGAAGTGGGGCCTGCCGCGGGACTACCCGATGGTGACGGCCACCTACTCCGATCACCGCTCCAAGCTCGCCCTGGCCCTCGGCCTGGGCCAGCAGCGCAAGAAGGCAGCTCCAAAGGCTACTGTGCCTGCAGCGACAATCTCCGACAAGCCCAAGCGCGCTGGGCGACCGCGGAAGGCGAAAGAGCCGGCCGACACTTAAGGCTACCACTTAGGAGTGAAGGGGAGGCACCAGTTGCCCCCCCAAGCTATGCATTGAATGCAGTTAAGGGTTGTGCAACTTAATCGTGCATGTCCCCGTATGCGGTTGTGTTCGTAGTCCGGTAGGCAACGGTGCCCCGGCCTTTCTCACCCCCGAAAGCTGCCCAAGATGATCGTCCCCACCAAGCCGAAGCTGGCGACCGAAGCCGACCGCACCATCGGGAGCCGCATCGCGGCGCTCCGCGCTGCTCAGGGCTTAAGTCAAACCACACTCGGTCACGCCATTGGGGTGAGCTTCCAGCAGGTGCAGAAGTACGAGAAGGGCCGCAACCGCGTCGGCGCCGGTCGACTTCAGGCGATTGCAGATACCCTCCAAGTGCCTGTCGAGACCTTCTTTGCTGGGCAGGCAGAAACCGACGATGGGAAAACTGCGGCGCCGACCTTTTTCAGCGATCCGAAGGTGATGGAACTCGTGATGGCATTCACGAGCATCTCGGACGAGACGACGCGTGATGGCGTCCTGTCGATCGTGAAGGCGGCGGCGACCCTTCGGCGGGGTTAGGCGGAAAGCCGTGCGATTGAATTTCACCGGACATGACAGAGCCGATTGAGCTGCGTAGAAATTGCGTTTGATCGCAATCAATACAACTTATAAGCGAGCATGGCGACACTTCGAGGGTTGCTATGGCTGCGCGAACGAGCCTCATCGTCCTGATAGCCGCTGCCTACGTCGGCGGAGCGGTAGCGCTCCATCTATGCTGGCAGCACAGCTTCCTTTTAGCTCTCGTGGCCGCACCACTCGGTGGCAGTCTTGCGGTCCTGGCCGCCGCGTTGTTGCTCTACCTGCGCAACTCGGATGGTGGGATCCGTCCGATCGGCTCTGCTGAGCACACGTCTCACAGGGCGATGGGTCGAGCCAACTGAGTTCAGATCCCTGCTTGAGCTCCACGCACTGAGACCCATCACGGTCGCCCCATGTGGGCGATCGCTTGCGGGGTGTAAGTAGACCTCCGATGTCATCCGACGCCATCTCGCGGCGTGGATCTGTCTGAAAGTCACCGGATCCCGCACCGCAAACTCGGTATTCTTTACTGAGTACGGCCGCGCATCGCTGCGGCGAGAGTTCCAATCGTGGCACCGAGCTGCGCTCCGATTAGCAAACCAACCCCGCTCCATTCAAACCCTATAATGAACCCGATCACACCGCAGCCGAGCGCAGCGCACAATGAAACTACGAACAAAACTGTGACCTCCTGCGCCCTTTTGTTTGGACTAACCTCGCATCGTTCTCAATCTAAAACCGGATTTGTCGTCCACATTCGCGCCTTAATTCAATCTACTCGGTTTGATTGCGAATCTGATATATGATATTAAGCTTATATGGACATAAGAGATCATTATAATTCCCCTTGTGGTAAACGATTTCCTCTGTTATCTCGCGGCGAGATAGAATTTTAACCCCCGCCACACTCGCTTTCGAGGAACTCTCGATCATGATGCGCTCGGCTGGATCAACGCCATCCATAACGAACGCCGCACCGCAGCATATGATCGAAGTGGCTGATTTTGCTGAGAGTATCGTAGGTCAGGTAAGCGAGGCAGTTGCGGTCACAGCACTGCCCGAGACGCCGTTCGTGGCGCGGGGGCTTCGGCTCGACTGGGCGGCCAAGCGCGGGCTCGACATCGGGGTGGCGGCGACCGCGCTGTTCCTGCTGCTGCCGCTGATGCTGCTGATCGCCGTGCTGGTCTGGGCCGGCGACCGCAAGGCGCCGATCTTCCGGCACATGCGGCTCGGCCGGGACGGGCGCAGCTTCGGCTGCCTGAAGTTCCGCTCGATGGTCACGGACGGCGAGGCGGTGTTGGCTGCACACCTGGCCGCCAGCGCTGGGGCGCGGGCCGAGTGGGCCGCCACGCACAAGCTCTCCGACGACCCGCGCATCACCGCCATCGGCCAGGTCCTGCGCAAGACCTCGCTGGACGAGCTGCCGCAGCTGTGGAACGTCCTGCGCGGCGAGATGAGCCTGGTCGGGCCGCGCCCGATCGTGCAGGCCGAGGTCGCCCGCTATGGCCGGGCGTTCGCGACCTGCTTTGCCGTGCCGCCCGGCGTCACCGGCCTGTGGCAGGTCTCGGGCCGGTCCGACACCAGCTACGCCGAGCGCGTGGCGCTCGACCTGGACTACGCCAGCCGCTGGAGCCTGCGCCGGGACATCGCGATCATGCTGCGCACCGTCCCGGCCGTGCTCGCCCAGCGCGGCAGCAAATAGCGCGCAGACGCCAAATTTGTTGGCTCCGCGCTGACGGCGTTGGCGCATGCCGATGCATCGGTCTACAGGCGAACCTGTCCCGCATGCAGGACGGGGACGGTGTGCGATGAAAGGGCTGTTGCTGAACGCGCTGCTCGGCCTTGGGCTCGGGCGCTTCGGCTCGGTGTGGTGGCTTCTCGCATTCCTGCCGATCGTGGCAGCCGAACTCGCCTATGGCGTCTACGCCTACCATCTCAGTATGAGTGGCGGTCTTCGCCGCGGAGCAGCGCTGTTGGTGTGTGGCCAACTGGCCTTCCTACTCGGTGCTCTAATGCGCCCTATGCGCGGCGAGACATAGCGACAGATCGAGAACTGCGTACCGGGTAACCATGGTCGCAGGTCGCGCAGACTTCGGAACTGTTTAGGATAGCTCGTTGCTTCTCAGCTCCTAACGGAGAGCTGAGATCATGAATTCATCTCAAAATGGTACGGGCGAAACTGGGCCACCGAAGCGGAAACGTGGTCTAGGACAAAGTTTGTTCGCGCGGTTCGGCGCGACAGCGATCCTCGGCACAGTGTTATTGGTTACAGTCGGCTGGATTGGCTTCCTGGGCTGGGTGCTAATATGGCTGATCGTTTGAGTTAGATCCTACGATATAGAAATCAAATGTTCTTCGGCCATTAGCGGAGCTTCCTGACACAGTCGCCAAAACTCGATGAGGCCGGCGGTATAAGCGGCAAGAAAAACGGCACACCAGTGCATAATCGGATCCACCCACTCTACGCACACGGTCATGCGTCCAAAAACTTGAATACTCTTTACCAATCTCGGATAGGTTTTTGGTCTGCTATCGTATGACGCTTTTTTGCTCCTATGATAGGGGCAAAAATGTATTCATTCCGCTTGGCGTTTCGTTGTCCGCAGCCTCCATCCGCATTCCAGAGAGCTGCGGGGCTTCCCACAGGGCGGTATCGTCTCGCCACCCAGGGCAGCCAGCAGGACCGCTAAAGCCTTCTGCGACACGGTGCGACAGCGTTAGGTCCAGTCGACGAACTCGACGCCGACCTGACCATGTTCGCACCACACCGTCCGACAGCGGCGCGAACTGCCAGATAAGTCGGTCGACAACTCAAACTGGTCAGGCACTGTTACGGAGCCGGGCACCTGCAGCCGCGCGCCGCTGACAGAGATATCTACAACGGTGCACCCGGCCATCCATCCGCCATGCGAGATGACCCCGGCCTTCGATGCAGGGTGACGGCGCGAACGCACTGAAATAGCGGACATTTAGCTGCTCATGGCGCCAGTTGAGCCGGAGAATAGACCTGAATGGTTGTCTAATAGGTATCGAGAAAGCAGCGGTTCTTCGCGTCTACCAGCCAAGCCCCAGTCCCTTGGCCCGTGCGTTCGGCCGTGCCTCGAGCAGCAGCGCAATCAAGGCGTCGAAAGCCGCCAACGCTTGGGTTCGAACGCTGGGCTGACTTGCATGCTCTCCGTTTAGCTCGGCTGCAAGCTCGGTAGAAGCGGACAGGGCTCTCGCAAGTCCCTGTTCGATCGGGGGCATCATGACGACCCGGCGCCAGAGGCTTGCGGAGGCGATGGCCGCTACGGCCCGAACATTCTCTCCCATGCCGACAGGCGCCGTTTCCAAGACGCCGCCCCAAGGCCGCAGGATGAGTGCGAGTGGGGCAGGAAGCTCAGATACATCGACCATAACTGGCATATGCCGTGCCGCCTGCTCTGCTTTGCAGGCTGAATACGGCCTAGATCATCCTTAACTCGCAATCTGATAGAGTGTATCCAGTCGCCAATGATTGATTAATACCCATGAGTACGTAGTTCGCGGTGGGATTGGGTGAGGCAATGGATAGGCGCTCTGCTCCGGAGGCCGAGACGGCGATGGGCGAGCGGGCTACATCGGTGGGACAGCCGAGCCGACGGAGCCCAAATTGTCCTCACCCCTTGAGAATATCCTGCTTGAAGAGCTACGCGATCTGACCGTCCGAGTGGAGGTCCTGCAGAAGACTCTGGGGACAGCCATCTCGCTGATGAGCCAAAAGCAGCGCGACACCATCATCGAGGCTCTCGCACTGAGCTTAAAGATGACCGGTAGTGAAGACCCACGCGGCGTGGCCGGTCCGGCCGTCAAGGAGATGATGGATTACGCTCTGCTGCCTTGGTACGCAGCGGAGGGGCGGTCCGAGGACGCTTAACCCTTCGTCCCCTCATACCAGCCTCGCCTCCGTTAGTGCAGTTCCACAGGCAGGCTGATGAAGCGCAAGAACCGCTCCGTCACCGGCATGATGCAGACGACGGTAAGTCCCTCCGTCGTCATCATGGCCATCTGGACCTTTCCTACCCCTGATCCGATAGGGTGGCGAGGTAGCTGATGCAGGCGGCTGCCAGCATGCCGTCGATCACCGCATCCCGTGGTCCGGACTACTCGGCGCGTCATCCTGTTCTGAGACGTAGGAAGGCAAATCAAAGGATCACGCGCTCGTTGAACGTCAACGGGCCGAACGGCATCCGGAAAGCCACGCCGACTCCATCAGGAGTGTGACGCACCACCGTCGCGTAGCGCTTCCCGACCGTCACCGTCGTACCGATCTCGGGGCGCTCGCTGAGGAGTAGCGCGGCTCCGGTCATGGATAGGTCCGCGACGACCGCTTCGGATATGCGATCGCCATAAAGCTGGACTCTTACCTCGCGGTGGACCGGAACGATGCGGGTTGCCTCACGCTGATCGTCCCGCTCACCCGCACTGCGTAGCCAGGTAAGCCGCGCTTCAATCCGAGAGCGGCGCTCTGCACTTCCTACCACTTGGAACACGAAGCCGCGGGGTCTCCCGTGCAGCACCACTCCATCGACCATCCCGATGTTGTCGAGGTAACAGGTGATGCGTGTTTCGGCTTCCGGCAGCGGCCCATCTGTGACGCGCCGAAGTTCTATGGAGGCGGAAGACGAAAGGTCGGCGAGGCACGGAACGTCTGCCCCCCCCGATCAGGCAGTATCTACCCTTGGTTGTAAGGCTAAATCGATCTGCCACGGAAGTTGTCTCCGCTTGTCCCCTAAGCGAAGTTTAGAAGCTCGACCGTTTAAGGCATCTAAACCTGAGCGAAATTCCTAAGAAATTTTAACATGCTCGGAAGTTGCGTTCTGCAACCGAGCTATCGGAGCGGAGGCCACCGAAGGGCTTGGTGATTGCTCGCTAGAGGAACCCACTCACGCTGTGCCCCTTGAAGGCGTTCGCTCGTCGGATGTACCCGACCACGGACCTAGGATCGCGGTGGCCGGACTGGTCCATGATAAGGGCGAGATCGGAGGGTCGAACCTTCGCCTTAGATCGCATCCACGGTGCCCGCTCGACGTGCCAAGCCAGGCGGATACTCGTGCGACCCACCCTCGCGCTCATAGCCGCCTTAACCGCCCTCACCTGCCTGCCCTCTGTGAGCGTTGCACAAAGCCTGCCGCAGCTTGACGAAGAGCGTGCCTTAAGCGCGTCGGCCTCAGGCGAAGAGGCTGCTGACGACGTCGATCCAGAGGTTCTGGCACGCTGCCGCCGCCAGGCCGTAGATCAGAAGCTGCAGGGGCCAGCTCGCAAGGCCTTTTTAGGCACCTGCGTTACGCTGGAGGATTGAGGTCAGTAGCCACGCTGCGACCACGTCAACGTCACGTGACAGCGCTGTCACGTTGCCACGTTGCCACGTTACTTCTCGCCTCGGTTCAGCGCATCGAAGTCCCGCCCGTGCTGCCGCAGAACCATGCGCAACCCTTCGACGTAGAGATCATGAGGCTTGCAGTCCGTGGCAGCCGCGATCTCGCGAAGCGCCTTAAACACCTTCGGGTGCGCGTAGATTGAGGCATGAGGCTTCTCGTACCGGACCCGCCGCTTGTACCCTTCCGGCCCGGCGGGCTCTGAGACCACGTTGTAAGTCGTCACGCTGACCCGTGGAAACGCTGTCACGCTGTCACGTTGTAACGTGGTCACGTCGTCACGCTGGCCCGTGACAATGGAGTCACGCGGTGCCTCGACGGTTGGTGCCTGTGCCTGCGTAGCCATCCTGGCGAGCTGATCGTTGATGGATGGCCGCGGTTTCTTGCTCATGCCTTCGCCCCTGCGAGCTGCGCCTTGATCCACTGCCAGAGCAGCCGGATCTCGACGGCTGCCTTGCCCTTCGGCGCCAGTTCAGTGACGCCGAGTCCTGTCGTCATCGAGTCCAGGAAATCTGATCGCGTCGCGACCATCGAGGGCGCGAGCGCTCCAGTGCTCACCAAGGCCGTCGCCGCGTCGAGTGTGCGGGCCTGCGTCGTGGGATTGCACTGGTTGAGCACGAAGGCGAACTGCCGCTTGAGGAGCCGCAACTGCTCGACCGTCGGCCGGGCCGCCTCGACATCGAGGATGGACGGTTTCACCGGTAGAAGGCACAGGCTGGCCTCGCGCAGTACCAGGGCGACATCAGGCCCGAACCGGCCGGGTGTGTCCACGATGACGAGCGAGACTGCGCCTGCGCCTTGGATCCGCCCAAGCGTGCCGGCGAACACTGACGGCTCGACCCGATGTACGTCCAAGCCGTTCGCTTCGCGCCGCCGCCCCCAGCCTACGAGTGACGCCTGCGGATCTGTATCGAGCGCCGCGACCGTCTCCCCGTCCTGCATCGCCGCGACCGCGAGCGAGGCTGCGAGCGTGCTTTTGCCTGATCCGCCCTTCTGTGTGGTGAGAGCCAAGACGCGCATCACAGCCCTGCCATCCCAGCCGGGTTCTGTTTGAAGAGCTGCCCGGACCGGATGTAGCCGCTCGTCGTGTCGAAGCGCTTGTGCCGAAGCTGACGCTGGATCGCGTGGCCGGGCGCGTCGTTGGCCGCGGCCGACGTAGCGAGGCCGGACCGGAGCGGGTGCCCGGCATAGCCTGCCGCGAGCCGGCTCGCTTCCTCCAGCGAATGCCCCGCCGCCAGCGCAGCTGCTTCAACCGAGCGCTGAACGATCCGGGCCACGGCCCGATCCGTCACTGCATCGGTGCCGAGCCGCCCGTGCCGGTCGATAGGCCGGAGCACCGGACCTTCCTTCAGGCAGGCTGCCTGTATCCACGCACGATAGCTGCGCACCGGGCACGTCTCTATGTTCGACCCATAGGGCACGCCGATCTCGACGCCCTCGGCCTGCTGATCCGTCTTGCTACGGGCGAGGTGGACTACGAGGCCGTCGGGCCGTTCCTCGATCCAGGCCGCACCGTCCTTACGGGCGACCTCGAGTTCGGCAAGCTCGGAGCGTCGTAGCGCTGCAGCAAAGCCAACCAGGATCAGCGCCCGATCGCGCTTGCCGGCGAGCGTGTCCGGCAGGATGGCCACGGCGCGACGAAGGTCCACCGTCATCAGGGGGCGCTTTTTTACTGCAGGCTGACCGTGTGCCCTCTTGATGCCCCGCCACGTGTCGCGGAACGCTGCGGACGAAGAGTCCAACGCGAACCCCGCCGCCGCATGCTGCTCGCGGATCGCAGCAAGACGACGTTGTAACGTGACAACTTTCAACGTGGTCGCGTGGTCGATCAGGTAGGCCAGTATGGCGGCTAGGCTCGCCGGCAACGAGGCCTCGCCTCGTGCCTCACACCAGTGTGCGAATGCCCGCACGTCCGACGCATAGGCTCGGCGTGTGTTCGCTACTCGTGACTGATCCGCGTACTCGCGTGCCCGGTCGGCAAATGCCTGCAGGCCGGTCGGTGAGGGGAGGGCGACTTCGGTGCTCAAAGCTGAGCTTCCTCAGCCAGCGGCTCGCCCTCGTTGATCGCCGAGATGATCTGGTTCCGCACGAGCTTCAGTGCGGCCTGCACGGGATCGGCCCAGTCAGGCCTCTGCGCCTTCTGTATGGCGTCAGCCGGCACGACGACGGAGAACCGAGTCCGTCCCCTCGAGCGCGCATGCCAAAAGCCACGGACCTCGACGCCGTCCGCGACTGGCCGCGCCTTGACGACGAAGTCTTGCCCGGCGTGGGAGAAGGGGAGGCGAGGCGGCGTCGCTGGCATGCTGTCTTCTGGCGTCCGATAATCTTTTCTTATCGGACCTTAGACCACCACGCAGGAACTGGCAACGGGATCGCGCTACCACGTTGTAACGTGGTCACGTTAAGAAGTCGCGGGGGGATCTCGATTATATTATGGGGAGCGCGCCAGCCGCGGACGCGGTGGGAGAGTGCGCGAGGACCGGGCGAGCCGTGATGATATGGCCGCCCGGCCGACGTAATCGCTCGTCAGGCGTTCGCAGGCGGCTTGCTGGGTTTGAAGCTTCTGCCCCTTGGCTCAGCCTTCTGCGGGTCGGGCTTGTTTGCAAGCAGGCGTTTCACCCGCTCGTTGAAGTCCTCTGCCGTGACGCTCTGCGCTTTGCCGGTCTTGAGTTCGAGCGCCATCTCGGCCTCCGTATCGTGGCCCAGGGCACGGGATTGCGCTGAGGGATGAGACCGTATGCGCCTTATCGGGGCAGGGTCCTAATACGGCCAAGCTGGCGTCGAGTGACCGCCTGATGGACGCCCCGGGCAGGGCGCTGTAGCTCTCCGGCATGGCCAAAGACATCCCAAGCGTCGGCGACCTGCGCCGCAAGTCCGAGGTGACGGACGACGAGATCGAAGCGGCTACGACCGCTTACCTGAAGGATGGCAACGCCGAACCGTTCGTCTTCAAGTCCGGTCACCGAGTCGACGTAGCCAAGGCGATCGAGATGCACCCTCAGGCCAAGAAGCTGCTGTCGGAAGAGGCCACCACCCCTGGCCTACGCCGCACGATGGTGATGACCGCCGTCATCATGGGCTTCCCGGTCCAGGGATGAGTGATGAGCCGTCCCTGCCCGACCGAACCGCAACGCAGCACATGATGCGGCGCCTTGACGGCTTCGCCCGGGGCCTCGGTCTGGAGGAGGCGGCCACGCGCACGATTGTCGAGAAGGTCGCTACCGAGCTGCCCGAACACTCGGACGAAGAGCGGCTTGCCGAGGCACGTCGGCGGATGATCGTCGCGTCTGCATAACCATATAAATTGAGCGAAACGTTCGTGCCCGGTTCTTCGTAATATGTTTTGTAGTGAAGAAACGGGGCACTCGATGGTAGCTCTTACTGCAGAAATCCCGGCACTCCGGGCAGCCGGACTGATTGGTATCTGGAATACTGATGTCGCCGCAGGCCGCTCCGTCTTGGACGAAGGTGCAGCTGCTGTGATGGCCGGCAATGCCGCCCTCGCTGGCCAGCCGCTTCCCCTCGAAACCGCTCTCGGGCGCATACACCCTGACGACCGGGATTGGTTGTTCGGCCAGATCCGCCAGGCTCGCCGGACCGGCGGCCCCTTCTCAGCCGAGTTTCGGGTCCTGAGTGAAGAGGGCAATGTACGCTGGATCCTAAATCGAGGCACCATTTCCAAAAACGAGAGTGGCGGTATGCAAGGCCTTGGAGCCTACATCGACACCACCGTCGGCCACCGCAACTCTGGCATCCCGGCCGCTTTGCTTACCCAAGGTATCGAGGATCCGCTGTTTGTCGCAGCTGATCGCTGCATCGAAGCCCACACAGCGCTCATGCAGGGCGATCATGCCGACCTCCGCGACCTCTCTGAATTGCTGCTGACGAGTATCGGTCGCACCCTTGCTCGGCGCCTTGAGGGCTGACGTCGCTTCCGTGAACCGCATGTTCGAGGACTCGGACCCCATCGCCGAAGCCGTGACCGTCCTCACCTCCCGCGGCCACACCGTCGAGCCCGACGACGATTTCGAGAACTGGCGCGTGGACGCCGGCGACTGGCTCACCGCCGGGGACGTGCTGGTCTGGGCCATCGTGCTGGGCCTGAACGCTGGCGTCGGCCGGCTGCAGTAGCGGCGCGGATGGAACGCCTGGCGCGCGGCCGCGCAAGAACACCCGCGCCAGGATCCTGGTGCCGCTAATATCCGAACCTTCGATTGCCGCTCAGATCTTGAGCGCGCCGGCATTCCAGGCCGAGATCGGGGACGCGAGGCCAGCCTGGTACTTGCTCGCGCTGAAGCGCTAGGGCGTGCAGGTAGGAAAGGGTGCGGGAGGGTAGTCGGTCAGCATTTGACCACCATCCCAGCTTTCGTTCTGAGGGAACGCATCGCTTTTTCGTTCTCGTGCGTTTCTCATTGGCAATCGCTCAGAACCGAACGAGTTGGGCGAACGAGCGGAGGCAGAAATGCTACGCGGTGGGTTGCTATGGCTGATCGGAATACCGTTGCCGATCATTTTATTGCTGCGGTTCTTTGGTGTTTTTCACTGAACTAGGGTGCGTACAGACATGTCCTATACGGTCGAAATCACGATTGCCGAGCCTGCCTCATCCGATGAGGAGATAGAAACGCGCATGTACCAACTGCCGGATCCCTACGAGACGGTAGCGAGCGCTAGAGAGGCTGCTGACGCGCATATCGCCAACCTCGACGTTGAGCCGGCGGTGGTGATCTACACTGTGTTCCATCGCGAAGGCTTCACGGTTGCCTCCAGTGTCGATGAACTGGCCGAGGCCAGGTGACGACGATGCTCTGGATCCCGGATTTCGGCCGCCTCAACCACCTGTAGGTACAAAAAAGGCCACTCCCGAAGGAGCGGCCCGAAGTCTTGGGAGGAAACGCCCTTGGGAGGGCTGCAGAACCGCGACGCCATCGCTGTCCCACAACACCGACCTATGCACCCACGATGCTGCGAACAACCACCTGTGGGTTGTAGCCCGCGCATAGATGGTGCTGTTTTTCCTCGCGAGTGCGCTTCCACACCATAGCTCGGTCGTCCGCTACATTCAGGCGTGGGCTACCGGGAACTCGCCCACCTGGGTGGTGTAGCGCGGGGTGCGCATCTCGAACTTCGTGTTCCACTCCCGCTTGGCCACCAGTCCCGCACGGGCCGGCACCACCGCACCCCGGCCCCAGCGTGCGTTGCAGGCGTCCATGGCCGCCATCAGCGGACCGGACCGCTCCCGGTCCATCGCACCGATCAGCGCCCTCGGGCTGTGCGACAGCGGTACCAAGTCGTTGGTGACGATGCCGGCCTTCGAGTAGCGCCACGGACGCTGCCCGGGCTCACGCCAAGTCTTGGCCACTCCGTGGCGTGCCGCCTTGATCAGGGCCAGGGTGTCCGAGGTGTGCTCAGGCAAGGTGACGGTGGTCGAGACCGAGCGCATCGGCGCGTCCCGATCGTGCTCGCTGGTATGGTAGAAGATCGTGACGTGATTGGTGGCCAAGCCCTCCCGCCGAAGCTTCTCGCCCAGGCGCGTCGCGTGTGCCGAGACCGCCTCCTCCAGAGTGGCCCGGTCCTCGATCCGTCCAGAGAACGAGCGGGTGACCGCGCAGCCCTTCCGCCGGGCCGGGACCATCTCCAGCGGCAGGCAGGCCACCCCGCGCAGCTCATGGATGATGCGCTCGCCCACCACCGTCAGGCCTTTGCGCACCGGCCGCGGGTCGAGGTCGCGCAGGTCCGCCACGCTCTCCACGCCCATCGCCTCCAGCTTGGCGAGTGAGGCCCGGCCAATGCCCCACACCTCGGCTACATCGATCCGGCAGAGCCAGTGCGCGTAGGCGGTCGGGTCGGTCAGATCGCACACGCCCTGCAGGTCATGCACGGTCTTGGCGATGTGGTTGGCGAGCTTCGCCAGCGTCTTGGTGGGCCCGATACCGACGCACGAGGGGATGCCTGTCCAAGTCCGCACGGTGGCGCGGAGGTCTCGCGCGAGTTCCACTCGCAGGCCCGGCGCCACGTCCGAGAGGTTCAGAAAACTCTCGTCGATCGAGTAGATCTCCACCTGCGGGCTGAACTGTCGGTAGACCGCGTTGGTGCGGCCGCTCATGTCGCCATAGAGCGTGTAGTTCGAGGAGAACACGCGCACGCCCTGCCGCCGGCACATCTCGCGGATCTTGAAGTACGGGTCGCCCATCTTGATGCCGAGAGCCTTGGCCTCACTGGTCCGGGCGATGGCGCAGCCGTCGTTGTTCGACAGCACGATCACCGGCACCGCGGCGAGCTTCGGATCGAACACGCGCTCGCAGCTACAGTAGAAGCTATTGCCATCGATCAGCGCCACAGCACGGCCGCCGCCAATCCGATCGTGCAGGCGCGGCTGCGGAGCGCTCACGACAGCCGCCCCCTCGCGACGTGCCAGCGGATCGAGAACCGCACCACGCCCCAGATCAGGCCTTCGCCGAGTTCATCGACTGCGAAGGTGGGCAGGTCCGGGCTGCAGAATGCCAGCCGGGCGACATTGCCGTCGAGCACCAGGCGCTTGCAGCTCATCTGCCCGTCGACTGCCGCGACCACGACGCTGCCGTGGCCGGCTTTCAGGCTGCGATCCACACAGGCGAGGTCGCGGTCATAGATGCCGGCTCCCTCCATCGAGGAGCCGGAAATCCGCCATAGGAAGGTCGCTGGCGGGTTCGGCACTAGCCAGCGCGGCAACTCCAGCGCGCCCTCGAGGAAGTCGTCGGCCGGCGACGGGAAGCCTGCGCACAGGGCGTGCCCGATCAGCGGAACCCGCACGGCATCCGGACTCTGGATCAACAGCTCGTCGACCCGATTGAGATGCACCTGCCCCTCCGCCGTATGAGAACAAACGCGAACAGACCCGATGCAGGGGCTGGGTTCAACGGCTGATCGGGGAGGACGCGACTTCGCGGTGAAGTGCTGTGGATCGTGTCGGAGAACCCGAGCGTCTTCAGCCGCTTCCGGCGACCGATCGCTTCGAACCCGTCCGCCTTCGGGCCTTTGTCAGGGCGTCAGCGGCCGTATCACCACGACGGCGGGAGGGCTGACGATCCACTTCGGTGCAGTCGTCTGGCGCGAGGTGTCTGGGCCCGGGAGCGTATGGTGCATCGCATAGGCGACGTCAGGGCCAAACCGAACCAGCACGATCAGGGCGATGAGGGCTGTACGCATGGTGGGCCAACGGCCGGGATCGGCGTGCGCTCCCGCCGAAGCCGTCTCAATCAGCCTTCGCCTTGAACGCCCAGATCGGCGGCCCCCATTCCTGCCCCTGCCGGTTCCGGTAGCTCGACGTCCGCTCGTACAGAACCCGGGCGGCCTCGACGCCGATCGCCTTGTCGCTGGCCGTCATCAGCGCCCCGCAACAGTCGACCCGGAGCGTGCCGTGCTCGGGGTGCACTCCAAATAGCTGCTCCGCCGTCCAGCCGAGGCGGTGCGCCTCGTCGCCGAACCGGGCGATGAAGTCCAGGCAGTTCTCCCGTATCGGGCTCCACCGGCTCGGTGGCATGTGCCGGCAGGGGGAGGCGTGCGGCGAGATGTTCTCGATGGCGCCGTGCCAGATCGCGACGGCGTTCGGGAGCAGGGTAGGGGCGGGGCTGGCTGACATCCGGCCGAGCTACGACAGGGCGCAGCTCTCGACCATGCGGCCAGAAGCGGGGTTGCCCAGCATGGGTTGGGCTGGGTCAGGCGCAGCCTTTGTAGCCTCCCCGCTCGGCCTCCTGCCGAGCCATGCTCAGGACACGACGACGGCCCTGGCTGTCCTCAATCTCTGACCAGAGACGCAGGAGGGCGAGAAGGTCGTCCGCGTCGTCGGCAGGCCGCTCGTTCAGGAACTCGGACACCGGCACATCGAGTGCGCGAGCAACCCGTTCCAGCGCAGAAGCGTGGCCGATGAGACTGGGATCAAGCGTGTCCATAATCGCGCAACGCGCCATCGAACGGCCGGATCGCACAATGTATTCAAAATACCGTGAGCGATCAATCAAGCCGTCCGCTCAGCCCCGCCGCCCGATCTGATCACGGGCTGGCGGGGGGCGTCGATCTTACTGCCGTCACAACCTGTTTGGGAGGGGCGCAAAGTGAGCCGACCGCAACAAACATTCAGGGCAGGGGCGGGGCTTCTTCGGTCGTCACATGAAACCCAGTGAGACTGTTCGCTCCGAAAGTGAGCGTCAGCGGCACATCTGCGGCATCGCGACCGTAGGAGATGAGGATGCGGCCGATCCGCGAGCTGTTATTGCGCGGGTCGAAGGTATGCCAGCGACCTCCGAGATAAACTTCCATCCATGCAGCAAAATCGCCCGGCGCGTGCGGCAGGGGCAGGCCGATGTCGCTGACATAGCCGTTGCAGTAGCGGGTCGGGATGTTGAGGCAGCGGCAAAACGTAATCGCCAGATGCGCATAGTCGCGGCAGACGCCGTGCTGCTCTTCGAAGACATCGAAGGCTGTCCGAGTTGCTCGGGCATGCTCATACCCAAAGGCGATGCGATCATGGACGTAGTCGCAGATCGCCTGTACCCGGCCCCAGCCCGGTGGGATATGGCCAAACAAATCCCAGGCGATGGACGACAGGCGGTCGGTTTCGCAATATCGGCTCCCGAGGAGAAACAGCACTGTGTCGGAAGGTAGTTTCTCGACCGCAATCTCTTGGGCGTCAGCCTCCTGCGTATCACCACTGCCGTGATCCCGCACGATCGTATCGGTCTTCAGCGTAAAACGGCCAGCTGGCGCGACCATACGGTTACACCAGTTCCCGAAGCTGTCGCGGTATCCATCCAGGGGAACTGCAGGTGTCGTGATGAGATAGTCAGGCCGTTCGAGATCGGAGAAGCGCGATGCATGGACGTTCAGCGTCGCAATGACCGGGGTGGGGTGCGTAAATTCATAGGTCATCTCGCAGCCGACAAGGATACGCATGGGCTCAGTCCTAAAGAGAGGCGTCGAGATCAGCGTTGGTCCCGCAAGGTTCGGACCGTATCACGATGTGAGGTCAGCTGCCCGCCGAGTCTGCTTCAGGGCGTTCGGCTGCACGATCGTGATCGCTGGCTCTCCGGGGCTGCTCTCGGCTCGCGCCACAACGCTCACAAGCACCTTGGCGTGCTGAGCCAGATTTCTGGGCGCCCAGCGAATGGAGAGCCGTGCTGCGAGAACCTGCGGGTCTGTGATCAACCCTTCCGTTCCCGGAACCGGATCCCAGCTTTGCTGCTCATGAGCGCGCCTGTCGCTCTCGATGAACGTAGGACGCCACGCCGGTGGCGATCAGGACGGTGGCGACCGCGATGTAGGCTAGCTCGACTAGGCTGATGATGAAGTCCGTCGGCCGCACGAGGGCCAGCCACACCATAAACAACAGGCCGGCGACCGGCACGCTGAGGGCTAGGACGCTGATCACGAATACCAGCCAGTGCGGCATCGCCCTTGGCTCGCGCGGCGCCGGCCGCTTGTCCTCGCTGATGCGTGTCACGGCGCCTTCCGCTCCCGGAACCGGATGCTGGCCCCGCCTCCGTTCTCCGGGATGAACTCCAGGCCGGCGGTCACGACTGATCCTTTTTGCTGAAGCCCGCAAAGAAGTTGGTCAGACCGTGCATGTCGATACCGTCCAGCGGCCCGGCTTCCGGCTTGGGCACCGACCGGCCATCCTTGTCTGCCAGCTCGTGCATCACGTGCGTCAGCATCGGCGGCCACTCTACGCACTGATCCTGCAGGAGGCGTGCAGCCTTCGCCAAGGCGACGGCGTGGTCCGCTGGAACCGTCCGACCCATCATCTGCGCGTCGAACACGCGATCAGCGAGCGTGGTGCAGAGGCGTAAAATCTCGGACAGTCTCTCGGGGGAGGCGGGCTCGTCGGTCATGCCGGATCCTCGCCCCGTAGGCGCACGCCAGGCCGCCCATGGTTCAGGAACTCGACGCCGGCCGCCTCAAGCGCGGACTGAACCCGCCGAACCACGTCGGCGCCGCTCGTGATTTCGGCAGGGCCCTTCGCTTCCATTTTGCGGATCGTGTTGACGTGGAGTTCGGCCCGCGCGGCGAGGTCGGCTTGCTCGACGCCCAGAAGAGCCCGCGCGGCCTTGAGCTGATTGCCCGTCACCAGCATAGATGTTTGCCACACACATTTGGAGGTCGACGGTATACACCGACACAGCTATGTGTATGAAATACACGGCGGGGTTTCCAGACAACATATTCGGGTTGCTCAGATATGTTCAACCGCTCGATATCCTGGAACGCCGCCCTTCGTGGGATCCGCGACGATCGCACTAAGGTTCCCGCCGGCCTGCTTAGCGCCCGCGCCCAGATCCAGGGCTTCGCTCGGTTTCAGCGCCGCCCCCTAGTCGTCGCCGGCAAGTTCGACCACTCGGCGATCATGACCGCCGCTGCGGTCGCCGCCACCGGCCTGCAGGAGCGCTACGGTCTCACCCGCGCCGCCGCCCTGTCCACCGCCCTCAAGGCCGCCTGGCAGGCTGCCAAGATGGCCCGCGCCGCTACTGCGCACTGAGGGGAGGGCACGATGCCCCGTAGCTCCGAGCCGACGACTGAAGCGCCTCTCACTCCCTCAGCCGATCCGTTGGCTTACCGCCCCCGCACGGCTGCGGCTGCCATCGGGATCAGTGAGGCCCTGATCTTCGAACTGATCGCTGAGGGCGCCCTACCAGCGCGGAAGCTGCGCGGCGTCACGCTCATCCTCCGCTCGGACCTCTTGGCCTTCCTCGAGGCGCTGCCGCTCACCGCGTCGGCAGCAAAGGCCCGCGCTGCGTCCGACTGATCGGCGCCGACCCAAGGCGCAGCACCTCCCCACCACCGACCCACCGCCACGAGCCCCACCAGGAGCGCGAACGATGTCCTATGCCCGCATCCCGAACTTCAGCCAGCCCGTCCCGGTGCGCAGCACCAGTGCCCGCACGGGCCGCCGCCAGATCCCGCTGGACCGCCGCTACCGCAACCTGCCCGACGAGACCCAGCCCGGCACGATCGAGGCCTGGGAGGCCGTCACCCCCATCCGCCCCGACACGGCGCACAGCCGGTCCCTGCGCTTCCTCGACATCGCCGGTGAGCTACTCGCGGCCGCCTTCATCATCGGCGGCGGCATGGTGCTCATCGGCCTTGCCACCCTGCTCTGACCCGACCCGCAATCCGAGCGGGCCGGTCGCCCGCGCACCTCTCCTCGAGGATCCCGCGATGTCCCTGCGCACCTCTCTCAAGAACCTGATCCGCCCCGATGCCGCTGCCAGCCTGCGCGAGCGCGCCTCCGACTTGCAGGCAGATCTCTCGCGCGTCGCACGCCCTCCTGTCGCCGAGCCCGCATCGCCCGGCTCAGCCGCGTCGGAGACGCACCCGGCCGCCGAACCCGATCCCGCCCTGGCGGTCGTGACCGTGTTCCGGGCGAGCTGGAATGCGTTGGGCGAAGTTCTGGACGCTGAGGTGCCCGACGAGCTGTCAGCAAAATTGGATGAGGCCCAGGGCGCCGCCTACCAGGGCCTGAAGGCCGTGCGCCCAACGACCCCCGAGGGTTACCGCGCTCTCGCCGAGGCTTGGGCCATGGCGCTGAAGGGCGAACGCGGCGACGAGCCGGGCATGACGGTCAGCGACCACGCCGCGGACTCACTGATCGCCGGGGCAGGCGCATGTGCCCCCGTCCAGCCGGTCGACTGGTACGACCCGCCGCCCGGCTTCATGGCCGCGCCCGCCCTCGAGCCGTCCAGCTTCGTCCCGGTCGCCGACGGCATCGCGCGGGATCTCGCTCGTCTCCGCGGGGCCGCGTGGGCCGAATTTCATCGCCGGGTAAGTCCGGAGACCACGGTCGAAGACATCAGGCGCATTCGCCGGGAACTGCACCTCGACGCACTGTCGCCGAGCCCCCCAAAGTCGGACATCGGCGACCAGGTCGACTTCGCCTCCACCGACATCAACGAGCTGCGAGCCGTCCACGAGAGGATGCGCGAGCTGTCGAGCGTCGCCTACGCCATGTCCTGCATGGAATGCTGCTCGGACAATGCGGCCGGCAGGCTGCTGCATTGGCTCGCGGACGAACTGACCACCGTCGAGGGCAAAGCCGCCGCCGAGATGCAGAGCCGCCGGCCGGCCGCTTTCTGGGACCGGAAGATCCGGCTCGGTCTCGTGGCCGAACGCATCATCGAGAACGGCGACGACGCCGAAACCGCGGGCTTCATCCAGGACCTCGCGGCCTGGGCCGCCGAGCAGGCGCGGCGCTGACCGGCGCCCGCCGCCCCTTCTGCAGCCGTGCGTAC
>NZ_VRVD01000140.1:0-9358 GCF_008040015.1 Methylobacterium sp. WL18
CTGCTGCGCGCCGCGCACCAGGGCGCGCCCTGGTGCGCGGCGCGCAGCAGCGTGAAGGCGACCAGGGCGGCCGCGATGGCGACGATCAGCGACAGCAGCGTGGTGGCGACCTCGTAGCCGACGACGATTCCGGGATCGTACCCGAGCATCCCGATGAAGTGGGTGCTCCAGATGCCGGCGCCGGCCGAGAAGCTGGCGGCCAGAAGCCAGCTCGGCGCCCAGGCGCCGCCCTTGCGCACGCGCTGCTCGAGCAGCAGGGCGACGTAGCACGAGATCCAGCAGACACAGGCCGCCAGGGGAACCACCCAGGGGGTGTGCTCGTCGGTCAGGCAGGCCAGAGCGCGGTACATGGGAGCCTCGCCACGCGGCAATACGGGCGCACGATAGCGCGGCCAATACTAATCAGAAGTTGCATTTCGGAATAAGATTTCGCCTCTCAGGAGGGGTGTTCCGGGTCATCGCGTCGTCGCTTGTGTGGCATGACCAGAAAGTCCCGGCCCGAACTCCGAAGCGGGCCTGCCGGATCTCCGCGCCCGGCCCACCCGTCCGGTGCCGTGAATCGCCGTCGATGGACGCGAAAAGCCCCGAAGATTGCTCTTGGGAACGGTTCTCAAGCCGGCCAGCGTGGCGGTTACATGCCGCCAGCGCGCGTCGGCCATGCCTCATGACCGGTGTCCCGGCCGCCGGAGGCGCGGTAGGTGACGGCTCCTCCCAAGACGACCCCTTCGAGCCCGCTCGGCACAAGCCGCGGCGGGCTCTTTTTCGTTAAGCGTTTCGCCATACCCCTCTTCGGTATCCACGATCCGACGGCGGCTCGGCTCTCCGCCCGCCGCCGACGGATCGTTTGACGGCTTCCTTTGGCATCCCGCATGAAACACCGCTTCGCGTTCCTGGCCTTGATGATCGTATGCGCGGGCCCGGCCCTCGCCCGGGGCGACCGGTCCGGGCCGGGCTGCGACGACCCGCAGACGACCGGGTCTCTGCCCACCGGGATGCGGGACCTGGACGCCCTGGCCGTCGAGTCCGACCGGGTCGCCGTGATCCCGCCCGAGGACAGCTGGCAGGAGCAGGCGCAGCAGAACGCGGAACGCCGCCGGCGGGAACGGGCGGAAGGATGCGGGGTCGATTGACGGTCGTCGGCCGCGTCCCGAACAGGAGGCGGGACAGCCTGCCACTTATCGTTGATTCCCCGGGCAATCACCGGCACTGTGCCTGCGGCCGCGCCGACACGCGCCGGCAACGCTCCGCGGGCACGCATGCGGACCTGAACGCGAAGGGCGATCCGACATGAGGCTTCTGGCTCTCGGTGCCGTCATGGCCCTCACGGCAGCACCGGAAGCGCTGGCGCAGAGCATGCAGGACGTTCCGGTCCAGCGCGACCTCAGGCGGATGGACCGGCTCGACAGGCGCCTCAACCGCGACGGCATCCGGCGGGTCGATCCGAACGTGACGCCGGACAATCCCGACGGCGTCGTCGGCTTCGACGGCGTACCCGACAATTACGGGGATCGCGGCGTCATCGATGACGGCCCCCTGCCGCCCGGCTCGCCGGCCGATACCGACGACGACTGAGCTTCAGCCGCAGCGCCGCGGGAGCGGTGCCGATTGCAGTGCAACCCTGTTCGCCGCTCGGGCTTTGATGTCACGCGCGCCGGCGCCGGGCCGGTCCCCGCTTCGGCGGCTCGCGCGCCGCAGGCGATCGGGAGACGGACAGATGGCTGACGACACACCGCACGCCGACGGCGTCGCCCGGAGGATTGCCGAGAACGTCTACGCCGCGTTCTGCCGGCAGGCGACGATGCCCGCCCACCCGCTCGAAGAGCAGACGATCCTGGCGCGGCTCGTCGAGGCGATCCGCCCCCAGGTCGGGACCGGTTCGCCCGGAGCGCTCGTCGAGGCCGCCAACGCGGCCCTGTCCGCGTGGGAACAGCGGGACCCCGAGATCCGCGGGCCGCGCGTCGTCGCGGTGAACCCGATCGACGGTGCCGTGACCGTCGGATAGGGCGTCGTCCCGAAGACCGCTGTCCGGCACGATGGGCCGGCCGCGCGGGAGCGATGCCAAAGGGGCAGCGGTTTTAAGCAGGGATGCGCATGCGCAGGGGTCGGCCGAGGTCTGGCGCTTCGAAGCGGGCTTTGCCCGAAAGCCTGACGCAGCATCTCTCGGATCCGAAGATCCGGGTCCTCAAGACACCGGACGGCCGGCGTCGCTCCGACCGCGCGGCCGGCGTGGTCCGGAAGGTCCTGATCTCGCTCGTGACCCTCGCCGTGCTCGTGCTGGCCGGGGGGCACCTCGTGCACGCGTGGTAGGAAAACGCGGCGGGATCGGCCCTACCTGAAACGGCCAGGCTGCCTATGTCTCCGCTGCAAGGAGCCGTTCAACCCATGATCATGATCATCATCTGCTTCCTCGCGCCATGGCTCGCCATGTTCCTGCGCGGGAAGATTCTGCAGGGCATCCTCTGCATCATCCTCCACATCACGATCATCGGATGGATCCCGGCGACGATCTGGGCGCTGGTTGTCACCCGCAGGGAAGCCGCCTGACACGCCGCCGGCGCCGACGAGGAGGTCCGCATGCCGCCCAAGCTCATGAAGACGATCATCGGGGCCTTGGTCGCCGTCGCGCTCGCGGCGGCTGTGTCCTACGGGGTGATCAGCCAGCAGACCGCCGACCAGATCCAGACCAAGGCCAACGAGGCGCTGCAGACCGACCAGACCGCGCCGGCTCCGCAGCAGCAGACCCAACCGGCGCCTCAGACTCCCGGCCCGCAGACTCCGAGCCCGCAGACTCCGAACACGCAGGCGCCCGCGGCCCGTCCGTAGGGGGCGGCCTCCCTCGCTCCACGATGCCGGAGGGGCCCTGGGTCCGCGCCTTACTGGAGCGAGCCCGGTCCCGGCGACATCGAGCGCCCGGCCTCGAGCAGCGCGCGGATCTTCGCGGTGGCGTGGGCGAGGATGTCGGGGCGCGCCTCGTCGTAGGACGTTTCCGTGACGAAGCTCTGGAGCGCCTCCTCGATCCGGTCCTCGATCTCTTCCATCACCGTCAGGGCCTGTGGGCCCTCCCGGCGCATGTAGGCATCCGCCAGGGCCAGGTAGGCCGCGCTGGCGAGTAGAAACGCGACTCCGTTGGCTTCCTGCGCCATCTCGGAGCCCGGCTCCGGGCTGCCGGCTTGGTCGTCCGAGAATTCATCGATCATAAAGTCATGCTCTGCACGGAAACCATGCCAGAGCATGTCTCAGTTATTGCGACGCACACAGCTGCAAAGACTGCGTATCAGCTTGACCATAAGGCGTCGAATACTACTTTTGGGTCGACGATCTCAGATAATTGCACTCTGTGGTTGTAATTGACCGTGGGGCCGCATCGGTCCGTACCCCAGCTGACAGCGGGCCTTCATCCTACACGATACCGCTGCCGTCGTACGGCCACGGTCGGCCGAGATGGGCCGCGACGGCGGCCGGATCATCGCCGACCGCCTGCACGGCTTCCGTCACATTCTCGACCGGCACCTGAAGGCGGCGCGCCCAATAGGCGGCCGAACTCGGGTCTTCGACGTTCACACGCTTCGGCTCTTGGGACACATCGGACATGGCAACCTCCGCCGGGAGAACCGCCCGGGAACCCGGACGGTTCAGACGCCGGGTCCGCGCCGGGGAGCGTACGAACTACCAGCCGCCGTAGAACCGGCGCGGGCCGTCGTAGCCGCCGGGGCCGCGCTCATACCCGCCCCCGTGGCCGTACCCGTATCCCGGGCGGCCACCATAGGGGCCGCGGGGGCCGCCATAGCCCCATCCGCGATCGTTGGGACGGCAATGGCCCCATGGGTTCGGATGAAAGCCCGGACCGCAGCCGCCGGCCACGCGCTCGATCAGAACGGTGCTGTCCGGCGGCGCGTAACCGAACGGGGCCGCCTTCGCCGCCGTGCCGGTGGCAAGTCCTGCCGCGACGACCGCGGCGATACCGAGCATCCTGGAACGCACCATGACCCGATCTCCTGAACCCGTCGGCCCGCACCTGCCGGACCGGATGCCCAGAGGATGTGGCCGGCGCCCTGAACCAGTTCTGGTCGGATCGTTCATCAATCCGACGGGAGACTGGATTGATCGATCCCACGGCGGCCTTCCTGGATGACGCATCAGGATGGCGTCTTCGCCGATCTCGCACGCTGCGAAGACCTGTGCGGGCGCGCACGGTGCCAGAGTGCCGGCAGGCGTAGCCGTGTGAACGCCGGATCCGGCAGGCGGTGCGCCGCCAAGGCCCTGTCCGCCGCTTTCGACGCTCTCACCGGTATGCCCATCCTTCTGTACCGTGACAGGCTGAACCACCTTCAATTTGGAACGGGCCGGCGGCGAAATTGTTGAGACGCCATATTCACCACAACAGGACAACCCGGATGCGCAAGCTTGCACTCGCTTCCACGGCACTGCTCGGACTAGGCCTGCTGGCGTCGGCACCCGCCGAGGCTCGCGGCTGGGGTTACGGCGGCGGCTACGGTCATGGCGGCTACGGATACCGGGGCGTCGGGTTCCGCGGCGGCTACGGCGGATATCGTGGCTACGGACGCGGCTATGGTTACCGTCGCGGCATCGGTCCGGGCGCGGCCATCGGCCTCGGCATCGCCGGCCTCGCGGCAGGCGCCATCGTGGCCAACAGCTACGGCGGCTACGGTGGTGGCTACGGCTACGGACGCCCGGTCGGTTACTACGGCGGCGGCTACGGTTACGCGCCGGCCTACGGCTATGCGCCGGCTTACGGCTACGGCGGCGGCTACGGTTATCCGGCTTACGGTTACGGCTACTGAGCCTCTGACCGCCTGACGCCATCACCTGTCGGGGCACTCGGATTCGATCCGGGTGCCCCTTTTCATGTGCGACGTACTCGGCATCTGATGGCTCGAGGCTGCTGCGGTCCGTGAGAAGCCGCCCGGCGTCGCTCCGGGCGGCTTCGTTCAGGTCAAGGTCGGATCACCAGCGGTGGTGCCAGCCACCGTGCCGGTAGCCGCCGTGCCAGCCCCAGGGCCGGTGGAACCCGACGGGGCGATAGCCGCCCCAGCGATGCCAGCGGGGGCCGTACCAGCCGACCCTGCGGTAGCCGTAGAAGACCGGCCGGACCACGACGGGACGGTAGATGACGTTCGGTCGGCAGTACCCGTCATAGCCGCGGTGGCCGCCGAACCCGCATCCATCGCGAGCCTGCGCGGTACCGGCCGTCGCTGCAATCGTTCCCAGTGCCAGGGCTGCCGCGCCAACAAGCTTGAGTCGCATCTGCACCTCCTCTGCTGCGATGGCCTGAAAACATCGATCCCCGCGGGAGGGTTGCAGGTTTCTACGATCGAATACGTTGCCAATTGTATCTGGCTGAGGGGACTCACCTTATCGTTACCTGCGCGGCGGTGCCGGCGCCCGATCCTGAGGCCGTCACGAACCCGATCGGCGGATATCCGAGGTCCGGCGACGGCTGGCTGTCACCACCTGCCTGACCGCGGCGGAGACGTCACACGCCCAGGGCGAGGGAGAGGCGCTCGCGGGCCCGGCTGACCCGGCTCTTCACCGTACCGGGCTGGCACCCGAGGATCGTGGCCGCCTCCTCGTAGACGAGACCCTCCAGCACCACGAGCAGGAGGGTTTCCCGCTGCTCGGTCGGGAGATCGTTCAGGGCCGCCTGCAACTCGGCGAGGCCGATGCGATGCTCCTGCTCGGGCGGCAGGCTCAGGCGGGACGCATGGGTCCCGTCGACGTCCTCGACCTCGCGCCGAGACCGCAGCCCCTGGTTGATGTGCGCGTTGCGCAGGATCGTGAACAGCCAAGCGATCAGGTTCGTGCCGGGCTGGAAGCGGGCGCGATGCTCCCACGCCTTCAGCAAGGTCCCCTGCACCATGTCGTCCGCCTCGGCCGCGCTGCCGGCGCGGACCATCGCGAACCGGCGCAGGCGTGGCACCGCCGCGATAAGGCCGTCGCTGAACGCCTGCGAGACCTGCCGCTCCACCTGAGCATCGCGCAGGGCGGCCCGGAGCCGCAGCAGGACCTGCCCGAGTCGCGTTCCGGGATCGACCTCCTCCATGGAGGGCAGGATCTCGTTCAACCGGCGGCCGATCAGGTCCTGGACATGCCGCGGCAACCCCTCGGTCGTCGAAGGTCCGTCAGGTGCTTCACGCGAGAGCATGGGAAGGACCGTCCTTCTTCCGTACGGGAGCGCCCATCGGCCCCTGTACGACGCTGTTCAGATCACGCGTTCTGGCTGGTTGATCCTGCTCACGTCAATGATCCGAGTATACCAGTCCAGGCCCGGACGTTCACGCAACCGGTAACGGTCGGTCCGATTTCGCGCCGCGACCCGGCGTAGGGTGAAGCGCGACCGTCATCGGTTCGGATTCGGGCTGCAAGATCGGTTCATTCGCGCTTTCGGCGGCGGTGGAAGCTCCGGGCCATTCCTCATGGCGGCCGGAGGGCGGCACGCTGTCGATCTGGAACCCATCGTCGCCGGACGGCCGTCACGTCGCTGACTTGACGGAGGACACGTCCGAAGCGCCGACCTTACCCGTCCCACCGCGGCCCCGGGCCGCTTACCCGCGTCGCGGCCGATCCGCGACGCGGGTGTTCGACGTAAACTCAGACGGATCCGCCGCGGCGGGATCGGAGCGCGACGGGGCGCATCCGGGTGCATCGCTTGGGTCGCAGCCACCGCCCAGGCGGATCTGCACCCAACGCCTCAGCCAACACGTCCCGCATGCCGCTCGCGCGAAACCAGCAGACCTTGGCCGGGCGACCGTCCATCAGCGCTGGACATACGGACGAACCGAAGTCGCCCGCTGTTCGACAGTCGAGCGGCATGTCGGCCGCTTGGAGAATGTGAATTGGGGCAGGCGCTTGAGCCACGTGAGTGGCGGAGACGGAGGGATTCGAACCCTCGATACCCCTTTCGGGGCATGCTCATTTAGCAAACGAGTGCCTTCAGCCGCTCGGCCACGTCTCCGGCGCTCTGGCTCTAGAAGGTCGGATCGGGCGGGTCAACCCGATCCGGACCGGTGGCGGTGCGGCGGCGGCGTTCGTAGTGTTTGGCGATGCGCAGATGCCGCGAGATCGCGTAGTTCATGGCCGTCAGGAAGCCGTAGGTGCCGCGCACGACGTGGCGTCGGCCGAGATAGGCCTTGAGGAAGTTGCCCGGCAGCTCGACGAACACGCGCCAGGTGGGAATCACCACGCCCCGGGCCTCGAGGTCGTCCGCCTGCTGGTCGGAGTAGCGGTTGAGCTTGTCCAGCTGATCGCCGAGCGAGCGCACCGAGAAATGGTGGATCACCCCGCGCAGGCGGCCGGGTTTCACCCCGGGCTCCAGGGCGACGCGGTCGTGGACCGGGGAGGCCGCGTAGCGCCCCCGGTCCTTGCGATAGAGGCGAACCGGAGTCAGCCGGTAGGCCCACGGGTGGGGCCGGCCCTCGCCCGGAAAGACCTCCGCGATGCCGATCCGCCAGGCCGGCCGGCTGGGCTCGCCGGAGGCGAACAGGGTGCGGATCTCGGCCGCCAGCTCGGCGGGGACGACCTCGTCGGCGTCGAGGTTCAGCAGCCAGACGTGCCGGCACTGCTCCTCGGCGAAGCGCTTCTGCGGACCGTAGCCGGGCCAGGGCTTGTGGATCACCCGGGCGCCCAGCGCGGTCGCCAGGGCCTGGGTGCCGTCCGTGGAACCCGAATCGACGACCACGAGGTCGTCGGTCAGGTCGCGCACCGCCCGGATGGTGGCGCCGATCCGGTCCGCCTCGTTCCGCGCGATGATGAAGATCGACAGGGGCAGCGGTCCCGCGCTGGCTTCTCGCAAGCCCACCGGCGCGCCGGTCACGCCAGCCAGTCCGGCACTCGATCGAGGGCGACGAGATCCTCCACGCTCATGCGCGGGCGCACCACGGCCGCCCGGTCGCCGCGCACCAGCACCTCCGGCACGAGGGCGCGGGTGTTGTAGGTGCCGGCCTGGACCGCCCCGTAGGCGCCCGCGCTCATCACGGCGATCAGGTCGCCCGCCTGCACCGCGGGCATCTCGCGGTTGAGGGCGAGATAGTCGCCGGTCTCGCAGACCGGGCCGACCACGTCGGCGACGATGCGGGGCGTGTCCGGCCCCGGCTCGGCGACGGGGCGCAGGCCGTGATACGCCTCGTACAGGGTGGGGCGGATCAGGTCGTTCATCGCCGCGTCGATGATCACGAAGGTGCGCCCCTCGGACTGCTTCACGTACAGCACCCGGGTCACCAGGATCCCGGCATTGCCGGAAATCATCCGGCCGATCTCGAAGACCGGGCGCAGGCCGAGCGGCGTGAAATGCGGACGCAGGGTCTCGGCCAGGGCGGCGGGGTCGGGCGGCGGGGCGTTGTCGTCCCGGTACGGGATGCCGAGACCCCCGCCGAAATCGATGTGGCGCAGGGGATGGCCGGCCGCCAGCAACTGCCGGGCGAGGTCGGCGAGCAGCCGTGCCGCGCTGGCGAACGGGGCCAAGTCGGTGATCTGGCTGCCGATATGCATGTCGACGCCGTGGATCGCGATCCCCGGCAGGGCGGCGGCCGCGGCATAGACCTCCGGGGCCCGGGTGATCGGGATACCGAACTTGTTCTCGTACTTGCCGGTGGAGATCTTGGCGTGGGTGCCGGCATCCACGTCCGGGTTGACCCGCACCGAGACGGGGGCCGTCAGACCGAGGCCGGTTGCCGTCTCGGACAGCTGGGCGAGTTCGGGCTCGCTCTCGACGTTGAAGCAGAAGATTCCGGCCTGGAGCGCCGCCACCATCTCGTCCCGGGTCTTGCCGACGCCGGAAAACACGATCTTGGCCGGATCGACCCCGGCCGCGAGCGCCCGATGCAGCTCGCCGCCCGAGACGATATCCATGCCCGCGCCCTGGGCGGCGAGGGTCCGCAGCACGGCCTGATTCGAATTCGACTTCATGGCGAAGCAGACCAGCGCGTCGTCGCCCGCGAAGGCCTCCGCGAAGACCCGGTAGTGCCGCTCCAGGGTGGCGCTGCTGTAGCAGTAGAAGGGCGTGCCGACTTCCGCTGCGAGATCCGTCAGATCGACGTCCTCGGCCTGCAGGCGACCGTCGCGATAGTGGAAATGGTGCATCTCGGCCGTGTCTCTCCTGCGTGCCGGAGCGCGGGGTGTTTCCCGTGAAACATCCCGGCCGCCTGCCGGCGGGGCGCCCATAGACGAGGGCGCGACACGGCGCAGGCGCGGAGGCGGCCTCCGGCAGAAGCCGTCTACAGCAGCGGATCGAGAATGAAAGGCTCCTTGGGGATCCGGTAGCCGCGCTTCGCGCCGCGGCCGGTCTCGATCGGTGCCCCGGTGCCGCCCGGCGGAACCGCCGCGATGGACAGCTCGTCCCCGG
>NZ_VRVD01000141.1:0-9331 GCF_008040015.1 Methylobacterium sp. WL18
GCGCTGCCCCTCTCCCGACCCCCATTCGGGGGCCACCCTCCCCCGCAAAGGGGGGAGGGTGGGCGCGTGTCAGTGCCGGACGCGAGACCTCAGAACTTCCCCAGCATTGGGAAATCCACAGTCAGCGTCGATTCCGCCGCGATCGGGGCGTCGCGCTTGCGCGGCTTGCGGTTGAGCACCTGCTTCAGCTTGCTCTTCAGCACCGCCATGTCGAACGGCTTGAGGATGAAGGCGTCCGCGCCCGCCTGGTGGGCGAGGTTGATGTCCTCGAAGTCGAAGGACGATTCGGTGAGCATGAAGGGCGTGTTCATCAGCGCGTCGTCGCCGCGGATCTCGCGCAGCAGGCTCAGCCCGTCCATCGGCTCCATGGCCAGGTCGGAGATCACCAGCGCGTAGCGGCGCGTGCGCAGCCGCTCCAGCGCCTCGGCGGCCGTGGTGACCCCCTCGACGTCGGGGAAGCCGATCCGGGTCATCAGCATCACCTCGAGACGCAGGAGCTTTTCCTGGTCGTCGACGATGAGGATCGGGGGCGTATCGCTCTCGGACATCGCTCGGCTCAGATGAAGAGGTGATCGATGCCCTGGCGGGACATCGCGTCGTTCTGGAGCGCCACGCAGAGCCCGTGGATCGCGGTCGCCTTCGGAGTACCACGCTGGAGCATCGGCAGCAGGTTGGCCTTGGCGAACAGGCCGTCGTTGGTCGCGGTGCGCTGGGCGCTCTTGAAGGAGTGGACGAACTCACGCTTGGCGATCTCCCGCCACTCGTTGATCTGCACGTCGCGGTGGCGCTGGTCGGCGCTGACCCGGTCGAAGGTCTCGTGAACCGACGACCGCTCGCCCTCGATCACCTGGCAGGCGAAGTTGCCCTCGATGATCAGGAAGCTGGTGATCACCGAGAACTCGTTCTTCTTCTGCGCGACCCGGCCGATCTCGTTGATCTGCTCCGACCGCTTTGCCGGATCCCACGAGAGGTTGAGGCGCGAGAAGTAGATGATGTGGACGAGGCTCGTCCGTTTCGCCCGCATGACCTCTAGATCCGCAATCCGTGCCGCTTCGACGCGTCCGGGCGGGACGCCCCCCACCCGGTTCAGCCCGTGCCCGATCTTGGCGCGAGCCGGATAACACCCCGTAAACGCGCGCCGGCGATGCCGCCGGACCGGGGCCGGCCCGGTCCGGCAGAATCTGCCGGGTCGGCACCTCCGGCCGGTCAGTGCTGCCGGGTCGGATTCGGCCAACGCTATCTGCGCCAAGGACTTAGCTGTGGCACGGCGGTTGCGCTCCCTTGGTCCTGCGGGCCATTGCGGCGCGTATCGGGATCGCATGCCATGGATCTTTTTACCGCCCTGCAGACCTCGGTCTCCGGACTGCAGGCGCAGTCCTACGCCATCAGCAACATCTCCGGGAACATCGCGAACTCGCAGACCACCGGATTCAAGCGGATCGACACCAGCTTCGTCGACATGATGTCCGAGACAACGCCCAAGCGCGAGGTCGCGGGCTCCGTGCTGGCGCAGTCGCGCTTGACCAACACGATCGCCGGCAACGTCGTGGCGTCGAGCGTCCCGACCAACATGGCGATCAACGGCGACGGCTTCTTCACCGTGGTGCGTAAGACCGGTGATTCGAACGGTGCGGCCACCTTCAGCGGCACGAACGTCTACACGCGCCGGGGCGACTTCGCGCAGGACAAGGACGGCTACCTCGTCAACGGCGCCGGCGGCTACCTGACCGGCACGAACCTCGATCCGGTCACCGGCCAGGCGACCAGCACCGGGCTGCTCAAGATCGGCAACAGCTCGCTCCCGGCCCAGCCGACCACGTCGCTGACCTACGCGGCCAACCTGCCGGCGACCCCGGCCACCACCGCGTCCGCCACGTCGGGCTCCGACGTCTACAATCAGCTGCCAGCAGCGGTCGTCCTGTCGGGAGCCACGGTGCCCGGACCCACGGTGCCTTCGACCGGTGCCGGGACCTTCGTCAACAACAGCATCGCGGGCCCGTCGATCACCGCCTACACGCAGACCGGTGCGCCGGTCACCCTGAGCACGCGCTGGGCCAAGGTGCAGGATGCCACCACGACGCCGTCGCAGCCGGCAGTCTGGAACCTCTATTACGCCTCCAATCCCACGGCCTCGGCGAATTCGACGGCCTGGCAGAATGTCGGGACGGCGTTCACCTTCGACTCCACCGGCAAGCTGACCGCGCCGACGACCAGTCCCGTCGCGCTCGGCAACGTCACGGTGGGCGACTACACGTTCTCCAACATGACCATGAATGTCGGCACGGCCGGCCTGACGCAGTACGCCGACACGTCGGGTGCCGTGACCACCAACACGCTGAGCCAGAACGGCAACAGCGCCGGCACGCTGACCAGCGTCGCAATCGGCGAGGACGGAAAGATCAACGGCACGTTCTCGAACGGCTCGGTGCTCGGGCTCGCCACCGTGGGCATCGCGCAGTTCGCCAACCCCGACGGGCTGAAGGCCGATTCGAACGGAAACTACCTCCAGACCGCCGA
Organism: Methylobacterium sp. WL18; assembly: GCF_008040015.1. Lineage (NCBI taxonomy): Bacteria > Pseudomonadati > Pseudomonadota > Alphaproteobacteria > Hyphomicrobiales > Methylobacteriaceae > Methylobacterium > Methylobacterium sp. WL18. Next base: position 2,518 of record NZ_VRVD01000141.1, read on the forward strand.
GTCCGGTCCGGCCCTGGTGGGGCTGAACGGCAGCACGATCACGGGCGCCAGCAATGAGCAATCCAATACCGACATTGCGAGCGAGTTCTCTAAGATGATCGTAACCCAGCAGGCCTACTCTGCGAACACGCGGGTCATGTCGACGGCCCAGACGATGATGTCTGACCTGCTCAACGTGATCCGCTGAGTGAGGGCGCGATCCCAACCGCGGAGGCCGTGAGATGTCGCTGAACGCGCTTTCCACCGCGACCGCCGGGCTTGCGGCCACGCAGGCGGCGATCAACGTCGTCTCGCAGAACGTCGCGAATGCCGGCACGGCCGGATACGTCAAGCGAACGCTCTCGACCGTCGCGACCGGGACCAACAATTCCGGCGTCGCGGTCGGGGCGATCACCCGCAGTTTCGACGCCGCCGCGCTCAAGCAGCTGCGGCTCGAGACCTCGGGGGCCGCCTATACCAGCACCAAGGCCGGCATCGCGTCCCAGCTCGACGCGCTCTACGGGGCGCCGGGCAGCGGGGCGGCGCTGGACGGCACGCTGAACACGTTCACCGAATCGCTGCAGGAGCTGTCGGCCAACCCGACCTCGGCGGCCGCCCGCACCACCGTGGTCAGCAACGCGTCGGCGCTGGCGAGCCAGATCAACGGCGCCGCCGCCTCGGTGCAGAACCTGCGCTCGGGGGTCGAGGCCCAGCTCGGCACCGACACGCGATCGGCCAGCACGCTCCTGTCCAGCGTCGCCCGGCTCAACGCCAAGATCCAGAACACCACTGACGCCTCGTCCCTGGCCGACCTCCAGGACCAGCGCGACCAGGTGATCAACACGCTCTCGGGCTACATGGACGTCCAGACCGTCGCGCAGCGCGACGGCACGGTGTCGGTGCTGACCCAATCGGGCGTGACCCTGGTGGACCGCGGCACCGCCGCGACGCTGAGCTTCGACGGCCACGGGTCGCTGAGCGCGAATTCGAGCTACTCGACCGACCCGGCGCAGCGCACGGTCGGTACGATCACGGCCACGCTCCCGGGCGGCGGCAAGATCGACCTCGGGGCGCCCGGCGCCATCCGGTCCGGGAGCCTTGCCGCGGGGATCGAGCTGCGCGACCAGGTCCTGCCGCAGGCCCAGCGCCAGCTCGACGACCTCGCCGGGGGGCTCGCCAGCGCGCTCACCGACACGAGCGTGGGCGGTACGCTCAATACCACGACCACCGGTGGTATCACGGTCAGCGACACCACGATCACGCTGCCGAAGATGCAGCCCGGGAACACGGTGACCTTCGCGGTGACCGACAACACCAACACGGTGCGGAACGTGACGCTGGTGGCGTCGGCGAACGCGGGTGGTAAGATCGTTCCGGCGGCACAGACGACCGATGCCAGCGGCCTGACCCTGACGTTTGACGCAAGCGGCGGTCCGGCCACCTACGCTGCGCAGATCCAGGCCGCCTTCAGCACGTTCAATGCCAGTTCTGACGCTGCCAACTACAAGCTGCCGACGCTCGGCGTCACCAACAGCTCCGCCACGGCGTCGGCTGCGACCCTGACGCTCACGGCGGGCGGCAAAGTGGCTGGCGCGGCGACCGCTAGGATCACCCAGCCGACCTCGCCCAGCGACCTGACCACGGGCTATCCGCAGATCGCCCTTTTCACCGACGTGTCCGCGGCGCCGCCCCCGACCCCGCAGCTGTTCACCGGCTCGTTCGACAGCGGCGCGCAGCTCACCGGCTTCGCGCAACGGATCTCGATCAACCCGGCGCTGTCCGGCAACACCTCGGCGCTCGTCGCGTCCAGCGCCACCGATCCGAGCGCCTCGGGGGGCCGGGCGCAGGCGATCTTCACGGCGCTGACCTCGGCGCAGCAGACCTTCTCGTCGTCGAGCGGCATCGGCGGGGTCTCCGCCCCCTACCGGGCGAGCGTGGTCGGCTTCGCGCAGGACGTGATCGCCTCGCAGGGGGCCGCGTCCGCGAACGCCGCCGCGATGGACGACACCCAGCAGACCGCGCTCTCGACGGCGCAGAGCCGGTTCTCCGCCGGGGCCGGGGTCAACATCGACCAGGAGATGTCGAACCTGATCGCCCTGCAGACGGCCTACGGCGCCAACGCCCGGGTGCTGACCGCCGCCCGCGACATGCTCAACCAGCTGCTGCAGATCTGACCATGACGACGATCTCTCCCTTCGCGGCCGGGTCCTACGTCGCCAACCGGAACACCTCGCAGCTCCTGACGCTGAAGAACCAGCTGAACGACCTGTCGAACCAGCTCTCCAGCGGCAAGGTCTCCCAGACCTATGGCGGGCTCGGCACCGGGCGCTCCACGGCGCTGGCCGCCCAGGCCACCTTGAGCGCGCTCGACGGCTACGGCGCCGGCATCACCGCCGCCCAGACCCGGACCAAGCTCGCGGTCACGAGCCTGACCCAGGTCGCGAAGCTGGGCACCGACGCCCGCACCGCCCTGAACAACGGCCTGCAGAGCATCGCGGCCAACACCACGGCCGGCCGCTCGATCGCGCTCGCCAACCTGCAGACGGCTCTCGACACGCTCAACCAGTCGGCGGCCGGCAGCTACCTGTTCGGCGGCCGCGACGCCACGACCCAGCCGGTGCTCGACGCCGACACGATCCTCAACGGCACCACCGACGCGCAGGGCAACACGCTCGCCGGCCTCACGTCGCTGGTCAACGAGCGGGTCGCCGCGGAGCTGGGCTCCGGCGGCAACGGCCGGCTGACGCAGACCGCGCCGAGCGCCACCTCCGTCCGGGTCACCGACGAGGCGAACGCCGCGACCCGGGGCAAGTTCGGGTTCACCCTGTCCGGCACCCCGACGACCACCGGGACGGCGCTCAGCGCCTCGATCACGGGCGCCGGCCCGGCCTCGCTCACCATCGGCTTGGCGGCGCAGCCGGCGGTCGGCGACACGGTCAGCTTCGCGCTGAAGATGCCGGACGGCACCTCGACGACCGTGACGCTCACCGCGGCCGCCAGCGCGGATTCGACCTCGACCACCAGCTTCGCGATCGGCGCCACCGCCGCCGACACGATGACGAACCTGTCCGCGACGCTGACCAACGCGCTCAAGGGGGCGGCCAGCAGCACGCTGGCGGTGAACGCCACCGCGGCGGTGACGACCGACTTCTTCACCGGATCGGCGAAGGGCGGCCCGAACGGCACCGGCATCATGCCCCAGCAGCGCATCGTCTACGACGCGGCCAAGAACCCGACCGGATTCACGGCCGCCAAGGCGACCGACACGGTGCTCTGGTACCAGGGCGAGAACACCTACACGACGCCGGCGGACCCGACCCAGGCCGTGCCGACCTCGCCGCTCGACACGCAATCGGTGCAGGTCAGCGCCACCGGCAAGGTCGGCACGGGCGCCCGCGCCAACGACAAGACGATCCAGAACGTCCTGGCCGGCCTGGCGACCATGGCGTTCGCGCTTCCCACGGCGAGCGACGCCAACACCAGCGCCACCTACAAGGCGGTGGTCGGCAAGGCCGGGACGCTCCTGTCCGCATCCGACCAGACCAACCCCAGCGTCCAGGACACCGTCACGCAGCTCAGCGTCGCCGCGACCCGGCTCTCGAACGCCGGCACGACCAACACCGCCACCCGGACCACGGTCCAGAACACCCTGGATGGGATCGAGCAGGCCCCGACGGAAGAAGTCGTCGCCAAGCTGCTCGACGTCCAGAACCGGCTCCAGGCCAGCTATCAGGTCACGGCCTCGCTCTCGAAGCTCTCGCTGGTCAACTACATCAGCTGACGCCGGTATTCGGACCCGCGACCATAGTCTTGCCGCTTTCCCGCAGTGAAGCGCGCAGGACGGTCGCCTGTCGTGCGATCGTCCGCTCGAGGAGTGGTCCGCATGGCGCTGTCCGAACCCGTCCACGCGGTCCGCCGCCTCGGCTCAGCGGCGCAGATCGGCGCCATCGTGATGGCCGAACAGGCGATCGACAGCTATCTCGACGATTACGGCCGCCCCGGCGACCGCGCCACCGCCCTCGACATCCTGCTGCGCGACCTCGCCCGGCTGCGGTTCGTCGAGCCTGATCTCGACGCCTTCATCGGCGAGGTCGAGCGTTACATCGATCTGCTGTACCGGGACCTGTCGCGTCAGGCCGCCTGACATGGCCCGTTCGCCGACCGCCCTGGTCCTGACCGCCGCACTCGTCGGGATCGGCGCGCCCGCCGATGCCCGCGATCGTGAGAAGGCTTCGACCGCCGCGGCCGCGGTGCCGTGCCCCTCGAAGGGGCCGGGTTTCGAGCGCCTGCCCGGCAGCACGAGTTGCATCCGCGTGTCCGGCCGGGTGATCGCGGGCACCGACCTGCGCGCCGGCCATGGCGTCGGCGCCGAGGCGGCGCCCCTGGTCGCCGGCCACCTGGCGATCGACAACCGCGCCGACACCGACCTCGGCGAGGTCCGGACCTACGTGCGGATCGGCAACGGCCGGCGCTGAGGGGGCCGTTACAGGTTCCGCGACAGAACCAGCGGCCCGCTGCGCACCCCCCGTCCGTACGGGGAGGGCGCCGGGGCCTGCCGTCCGTAGCCCGAGGGCAGCTGCGCCCGGCCGATCTCCTCCGCCAGCGACTTGATCAGCCCCTCCGACACGGATCGCGCGCTGTCGAGCACCGATTGGTTCGCCTCGACGGCCGCAGTGAACCGGCGATGGGCGGCCCGCAGGGTCTCGACGCCCTCCGGGTTGAAGCGCTTCAGCGCCACGGCATTGGCCTTGGCGACTTCGAGCCCCTGCATGTAGGCCGCGGCGAGCGCGGACTTGGGCTCGGCCGCCGCCAGACCTTCGCGCAGGCGCCCGGCCCGGACATGCGCGGCCTCCTCGGCCAGCACCGCCTCCAGCGCGGCCATGTTGGCCAGCACGCCCCCGACCAGCGCCTCGGCGGTGATCCGGTCGGCGACGCGCAGCGGTTCAGCCCTTTGCATTGCCGGCTCCATCGGTGGTCGCGCCCTGCATCTTCATGATCTCACGAAACACCGAATCGGCGATGCCGACGCCGCCGCTCTTCACGATCTGTCCCGCGTATTCCTTGGTCAGCATCGAGCGGTAGACGCCGCCGCCGGTGCCGTTCTCGCCGAGCGGGCCTTCTGTCCCGTCCGACTGCATCATCCGGTCGAGGCTGTTCTCCAGGAACATCGACTCGAACTCGGTGGCGGTCTTGTGCGCCTTGGCGGTGCTTCCGGTCTTGAGGATGCCGTCGGACACGCTGGTGGCGATGGATTTCCCGACGCCGGCGGCGGCGTTGGCCGCGATGTTGGCGAGTGGCAGCATGATTAGCCCTCCGGACCTTCCTGGGGCATCGTCTTTTTCCGAAAGCCGGCAACCACCTTTCGGGACGATGCACGCGACAATCACATCAGTTCGATATCGGCCTGGAGCGCCCCGGCAGTCTTGATCGCCTGGAGGATCGAGATCAGGTCGCGGGGGCCGACCCCGAGGGCGTTCAGGCCATCGACCAGCTCGCGCAGGCTCACGCCCTCCTTGACCAGCGCCAGCTTGTTGCCGTCGCCGGTGTCGACCTTCAGGCTCGTGCGCGGCACCACGGCGGTGCGGCCGTTGGAGAAGGGCGCCGGCTGGCTCACCTGCGGCTGCTCGCTGATCGTGACCGTGAGGTTGCCCTGCGCGATCGCCACCGTGGAGACGCGCACGTCGCGGCCCATCACGATGATGCCCGAGCGCTCGTCGACCACCACCCGGGCGGTCTGGTCGGGCTCGACCTTGAGCTGCTCCACCTCGGTGATCAGGCGGATCATGTTGCCGTTGTACTTGGCCGGGATCTGGATCGTGACCGTGGCCGGGTCGGTCGGCTCGGCGGTGTCGGCGCCCATGAAGTCGTTGATCGCCGCGGCGATCCGCTTCGAGGTGGTGAAATCGGGGTTGCGCAGGGACAGCCGCAGGGCGCGGGCGTCGTTCAGCTTGAACGCGATCTCGCGCTCGATGTTGGCGCCGTTGGAGATGCGGCCGTTGGTCGGCACGCCCCGGGTGATCTTGGCGGCGTCGCCCTCGGCCGAGAAGCCCGCGATCGCCACCGAGCCCTGCGCCAGGGCGTAGACCTCGCCGTCGGCGCCCAGCAGCGGCGTCACCAGCAGCGTACCGCCCTGGAGGGATTTCGCGTCGCCGAGCGACGAGACCGTCACGTCGATGCGGGTGCCCTGGGCGGCGAAGGGCGGCAGGCTCGCCGTCACCATCACGGCGGCGAGGTTCTGGGTGCGCATCGTGGCCCCCCGCGTGTTGACCCCGAGCCGCTCCAGCATTGCCTGCAGCGACTGCTTGGTGAACGGGATGTTGTTGAGGGTGTCGCCGGTGCCGTTGAGACCGACCACGATTCCGTAGCCGACCAGCTGGTTCTGGCGCACGCCCTCGATGGAGGCCAGGTCCTTCACCCGCGACAGGGCGAGGGCCGGGCCCGAGGCCGCGGCGATCAGCAGCACCCCGACGACGAGCGCCGCGAGGGCCGATCCGAGGAGCTTGATAGGGTGGCTCGGGCGCATGCCGGTTTTTTTCGCGGGTGAACGGACCTGCCCCCCTCCCTGCCAGCCCCATGCCAGCCTGGGCTTTCCGCTAAACCGTTGAGAACAGATATCATTATCCAGCCGGCAAGCGGCCGCAGAATGTGATCGACCGGCACCGAACCTGCCGACCCGGCAGGTTCTGCCGGCCTGTTTACCGGTGCTTAACCGTGCGGGCCGAGAGTCGGGGCAGCGCAGGAGCGCCCGGAGCGACACGAACACGATCATGCGCGTCGACACTCGCCAGCCGATCCAGAATGCCGGCGGCGTCGCGGCCAAGGCCCGGGTCGAGGG
>NZ_VRVD01000142.1:0-9236 GCF_008040015.1 Methylobacterium sp. WL18
CGCCTCGCGCCGTCCCCCATCGACCACCACCAGCGCCCGAGCCGGCGAGACGGCGTCCGTCGCCGCGACCGCCCCGGCCGCAGCGCCCACGGATTGCGCGGGCCTGCTCCCGGTTGCACCGGTCCGGCCGACTGTCCCGATCCGCGCCATCGCAACATCCCCTGCACGTTTCCGCGCTCATGCTGCAAACGTGGGGCCGGCGTTAATGGTTCGTCAACTTGTCAAAAACGCTTAGGATCGGCCGGAGTGATTGGTTTTGGCACGGCCAAGATTACTTCTTGGCCAGGTCCTCGAGGCGCTGCTGCATCTCCAGCATCTGCCGTTTGAGGTCGTCCAGCTCGCCGCCGGCATAGCCCCCCTGGGCCCCCTGCGCGGCCGCCTGCGGAGCCTGGGGCTGCGCCCCGCCGGCGGGCGGCGTGAAGCCGGTGAACATCTTCATGGCGTCGCCGAAGAAGTTCATGTTGGTGCGCACCGACTGCTCGATCGCGTTCTGGAACGCGGCCGGGCCGAAGCTGTGGGCGAATTTCTCGCGCAGGCCGTCCTGGTCCTTGGCGAAGTTCGCCATCGAGAATTCCAGGAAGCTCGGCACCATCGTGCGCATGCTGTCGCCGTAGAAGCGGATCAGCTGGCGCAGGAACGCCACCGGCAGCAGGTTCTCGGCGCCGGCCTTGTTCTCCTGCTCGAAGATGATCTGCGTCAGCACCGACCGGGTGATGTCGTCGCCCGCCCGCGCATCGTAGACGACGAAGTCCTCGCCGTTCTGGACCATCGTGGCGAGGTCCTCCAGCGTCACGTAGGTCGAGGTGCCGGTGTGATACAGGCGCCGGTTCGCGTATTTCTTGATGACGGTCTGGGTGGCCTTGACGGTATCCGCCATCGGGAACGGCCTTTCTGAACTCAGGACTCGGGGGCGCTGCAGGCACGCGCGACGCGTCCCGGCGGGATCGTCTTCGCGCCCGCAGCACGGACCTTAAAGCCTTCCACAGGCGCAGAAAACAGCAAACTGCACCTCTTCAACGCAGAATAATGCCGGGTGCCGGCCTTCGCACAGGCCATTTCAGTCTCGCAGGCGCGTCATCGGGGCGTTTTCACCCCCAAAGGTCGATCCTTGACTTCGCCGACTCCAAGCCCTTCATCGCGGGACCGGCTTTTAGAGCGCGCCCGAACTGAGGAAGGCGCGCCGGCTTGTAAGAGGAGAACGTTCACATGGCAGGCAGCGAAGAGATCGTCATCGTCGGGGCCGCGCGCACCGCGGTCGGCTCGTTCGGCGGCGCCTTCGGGGCTGTCCCGGCCCACGAGCTCGGCGCCACCGCGATCAAGGCCGCCCTGGAGCGCGCCAAGGTCTCCCCCGACGACGTGGACGAGGTGATCTTCGGCCAGGTGCTCACGGCCGGCGCCGGCCAGAACCCCGCCCGGCAGGCCGCGATCAAGGCTGGCATCCCCGAGAAGGCCACCGCGTGGGGCCTCAACCAGGTCTGCGGCTCCGGCCTGCGCACCGTCGCCATCGGCATGCAGCAGATCGCCAACGGCGACGCCACCGTGATCGTGGCCGGCGGCCAGGAATCGATGTCGCTCTCGCCCCACGCCCAGTACCTGCGCGGCGGCCAGAAGATGGGCGACCTCAAGCTCATCGACACGATGATCAAGGACGGGCTCTGGGACGCCTTCAACGGCTACCACATGGGCCAGACCGCCGAGAACGTCGCCCAGGCGTTCCAGCTCACCCGCGAGCAGCAGGACCAGTTCGCGACCCGCTCGCAGAACAAGGCCGAGGCCGCCCGCAAGGAGGGCCGGTTCAAGGACGAGATCGTGCCCGTCACGATCCCCGGCAAGAAGGGCGACACGATCGTCGACACCGACGAGTACATCCGCGACGGCGCCACCGTGGAAGCGATGGCCAAGCTCAAGCCGGCCTTCGCGAAGGAGGGCACGGTGACGGCCGCCAACGCGTCCGGCCTGAACGACGGCGCCGCCGCGCTGGTGCTGATGTCGGCCTCCGAGGCGGAGCGGCGCGGGCTGACGCCGCTCGCCAAGATCAAGTCCTGGGCGACCGCGGGCGTCGATCCCAAGGTGATGGGCACCGGCCCGATCCCGGCCTCGCGCAAGGCCCTGGAGAAGGCCGGCTGGAAGCCCTCCGACCTCGACCTGATCGAGGCCAACGAGGCCTTCGCGGCTCAGGCGCTCGCGGTGAACAAGGACATGGGCTGGGACGATTCGAAGGTGAACGTCAACGGCGGTGCCATCGCCATCGGCCACCCGATCGGCGCCTCCGGCGCCCGCGTCCTCGTCACCCTGCTGCATGAGATGAAGCGGCGCGACGCCAAGAAGGGCCTCGCCACCCTGTGCATCGGCGGCGGCATGGGCGTCGCCATGTGCCTCGAGCGGCCGTGATCGGTTTGTAACGATCGGCTGTCCACCAATATAGACTTGAGTCCTAACTCAGAAAAAATCGCGTGCGGACGCCATCCGCACGCGGCATCACGTGATGCGAACAGGAGGAAACAACAATGTCTCAAGGACGCGTCGCGCTCGTTACGGGCGGCACCCGCGGAATCGGCGCCGCGATCTCGAAGGGCTTGCAGGCCAAGGGCTACAAGGTCGCGGCCAATTACGCCGGCAACGACGAGGCGGCCCAGGCCTTCAAGGCCGAGACCGGCATCCCGGTCTTCAAGTTCGACGTCGGCGACTACGAGAGCTGCCAGGCCGGCATCGCGTCGGTCGAGGCCGAGCTGGGCCCGGTCGAGGTGCTGGTCAACAACGCCGGCATCACCCGCGACGGCGCCTTCCACAAGATGGATTTCGCCAAGTGGCAGGCGGTCATCAAGACCAACCTGGACTCGGTGTTCACCTGCACCCGGCCGGTGATCGAGGGCATGCGCAGCCGCGGCTTCGGCCGGATCATCATCATCTCGTCGATCAACGGCCAGAAGGGCCAGGCCGGCCAGACCAACTACTCGGCCGCCAAGGCCGGCGTGATCGGCTTCGCCAAGGCGCTCGCCCAGGAGAGCGCCTCCAAGGGCATCACCGTCAACGTGATCGCGCCGGGCTACATCGCCACCGACATGGTGATGGCGGTGCCGGAGGAGATCCGCAACAAGATCATCGCGACGATCCCCACCGGCCGCCTCGGCAAGTCGGAAGAGATCGCCCACGCGGTGGAATACCTGGCGAGCGACGAGGCCGGCTTCATCAACGGCTCGACGCTCACCGTGAACGGCGGCCAGCACTTCGTCTGATTTTTTTCGGTACGACGGGCGTGTCCGGCTCTGCCGGGCCGCCACATCGAACTCGGACGCCGCGCCGCCCTGCCGGGCCGCGCGGCGTTTCTTTGTGTTCGTGCTTCCGGTCAGATCTCATCTTCGATCGGCGACACACGGCCGGCAGGATAAGCCGCCTTGTCATTCCGAGGCGCCGCAGGCGAGCCCGCAACCCAGAGCCGCCGCCGGTGCAAGGTCATCGTGGACCTGAGTTTCTGGATTCCGGGCTCCGCGTCGCGGTCCCGGAATAACCGGGTGGCTGCGCGTAAGACGCTCGGACTTCAGAGCGATCACAGCACGTCTTATCCGCACAAACACCGGTTTGAACTGATCCTCGCAGGATCTTTGTCAAACGCGCGCCGGTGGGCGGAACGAAATCCACGCGATCCTCACGGATTTCTTTTCCCACCGTAGATCCCATCAGACTGCGCGTGGATCTGTGCATTGCGGGGTCGGACGCGCGGAATCGCACAGGTGCTCCGGAACACGAACAATTCGATCCGTCCCGGATAGGTCTCGTTTCGGCCCGGCGTGGTTGTTCGCGCCAGCAAGAACGAAGGCCCCGATACGATGAACACCCCATTCACCAAGCGCGATGCCGGTGAAACTCTTGCCGCCGACCGGACGGTCGATGCACGCGGCGTCGCGATGCTGGCCAAGCTCGGTCTCGCCGCGGCTTGCGCCCTCGGCCTCGCCGCCTGCGTCACCCCGCAGGAACGGCACGCGATGGATCAGGGCCAGTGCTACGAATTCGGCGTCGAGCCCGGCACCGATGCGTTTGCCCAGTGCACGATGGACCTGCACCAGCAGCGCGCGCTGACCCAGGCGAACCGGGACCTGTACTGGCAGTCCCAGTTCGCCGCGCAGACCCGCCGCCGGGAGGCGCAGCAGGATCTCTACAAGCAGATCAGCCTGCAGCGCAGCGGCGACCCCCGCTTTCCCGTCTGCGGCGCCGCCTCGGACGGCGGCATGGACCGCCGGACCATGACCTGGTTCGGCCCGAACTGCCGCGCCCGCTGATCCCGATCCGGAGAGACCCCCATGTCCGATGTCCTCACCCGCGGCCCGCAGAAGCCTGGCCGGCTCATCTTCATCGCCACCGCCGTGGTCGGCATCGCGACCGCATTCATCACCGGCGACATCGTGCGGTTCGCCCTGGCCGTTCTCGGCTGCGCGTCGCTGCTCAGCGTGAGCTACGCGCTGGTCGCGCGCCGCCTCGGTTGGCAGCCGCTGAAGGTCGGCGAGTTGTTCGACACGGTGTTTCAGCTGGTGCTGCACTGACCCGCTTCCCTTCGCGGGCTACGCGAAGGGAAACCGAGACGACCGGCTCGATTCCGCGAAGTCTGGCCGATCACGCCCCCCGTAACTTCGCCGAATCGACAGTCCCGAGACCGCCATGACGCTCGCCCTGATCCTCGCCAGCCTCCTCCTAATCAACGTTCTGATGGCCGGCCTGTTCTCCCTGGTCGCCCTCTGGGCCGACTGAGCTACGGTGCGCCGACGCAATTGGCGTAGAACGTCGTGGTCGCCGGCCAGTCCGAGAACACGCCGAGCACGCCGACCTGGCCGTGCAGCACGTCCAACAACCGCAGGATGTCGCCATCCCCGGTCACCACCGGTTTTATCGACTGGTAGTAGTAGCCGCCGCCCTCCTTGAGCGGACCCGACCGCTCCAGCGACCAGGCGATCAGGCCGAGGCCGGCCTTCTTGGCCTCCCGTGCATAGGTCGAGGGCTCGATGGCGCCCTCAGGCCCGGGACGGACCAGCATCCACAGGGGAGGCGCCAGGATCTTCACGCCCTTGCCGGAAAGCTCCGCCATGCCCGGCTTCCAGGTGTCCGGCTTCTCCGGGTCGAAGCCCTTGGTGGTCTCGTCCCGGTCGTCGAGGAAGATCGCCTGGCGGCCGAAATCCGGGTCCTTCTCGAGCCAGTACAGGATATCCCGGAGCTGGAAGCTCTGCGGATAGACGTCGGAGGCCGGGATGCCGGCCTGCTTGTACTCGTCGATCAGCTGCTGGGCGTATTGATCCTGGGTATAGGTGCCCTCGAACGGCATCGGGACCTGGGGCGCCTTCAGCTCCGGCGTGAACTTGCGCCCCATCCCCTTCACCAGGGCGATGTACTCCTTGTGGGACATCAGCGTGCCGGTGGTGGCGTAGAGGTCGGTGCGCCAGTGCGGCGTCGCGTTCATGTAGGCGGCCAGCGTAGTCGCGTCCGGGTCGGCCGCGTCCATCTTGCCGTTCAGCGACTTGAACTCGTCGAGGGTCAGGTCGCTGGTGCAGCACTTGGCCGATGCCTTGCGGCCGGTGGCCGGGTCGGCCGGCTCGAAACCCTTCGTGCACTTCGCCGCGAGGTTCGGCCGGGCCAGGATGTCCGTGGTCGTGTGCAGGTCGCACTGGCTGTGTCGGCAGACCAGCTGGCGGTCCTTGGTGAAGGCGACGTCGCACTCGATGATTCCGGCCCCCATCCGGTAGGCGGCGAGCAGCCCCTCGCGGGTATGCTCGGGGAACATCAGCGGCGCCCCCCGGTGCGAGATCGAGAAGCTTCGCGGGGTGTAGGGCCGGTCGACACCGCAGGCGGCCAGGTGCTCCTTGAGCGGCCCGGGCTTCAGCTGGTCGACGAGGTAGAACGGACGCGGCCCAAGCTGCACCCCCTCGCCGGCGAGCGCCGACCCACCCGCCAGCAGCAGCCCGAGGACGGCTAGGATCGCGCGCATCGACAGATCTCCCGGTTCTCGCTGCCCGTAAGGCGGGACGGTGACAGGGCCGTGACCCTCTCTCGCCGACTCACGAGCCCGCATGGTAGCTGCGATCCATGAGCCGAACAGCGTCATCCGCGGGCCGCGACATATCGCGCTCCGCCGCCACCCTCGCGGGTTTCGGGGCGATCCTGTTGTGGTCGCTGCTCGCTTTGTTCACCGCCGCCTCCGGGACGGTGCCGCCGTTCCAGCTCGCCGCCATGACCTTTTCGATCGGCGGCCTGTGCGGCTGCGCCGCCTGGATCGGTCGTCCGGCCGGGGCCCGCGCGCTGCTCCAGCCCTGGCCGGTCTGGCTGCTCGGGGTCGGCGGATTGTTCGGCTACCACGCCCTTTATTTCAGCGCCCTGCGCTTGGCGCCGCCGGCCGAGGCCGGGCTGATCAACTACCTCTGGCCGCTGCTGATCGTCCTGTTCTCGGCCCGGCTGCCGGGCTCGGGCGGCCTGCGCGCCGGACATCTCGCCGGGGCGGTGCTCGGTCTGGCCGGCGTCGCCGCCCTGTTCGTCGGCCGGGGCAACCTCGATTTCGCCGCGGGCGCGCTGCCCGGTTACGCCGCCTCCCTGGCGGCGGCCTTCGTGTGGGCCGGCTACTCGGTGCTGTCGGCCCGGGTCGGCCAGGTGCCGACCGACGCGGTCGCGGGCTTCTGCCTCGTCACGGCGGCGCTGAGTCTGGCCTGTCATCTCGCCTTCGAGACCACGGTCTGGCCGGCGGACGCCACGCAATGGGGGGCGGTGCTGCTTCTCGGGATCGGGCCGGTGGGGGCCGCCTTCTATCTCTGGGACATCGGCTGCAAGCGGGGCGACGTCCGCCTGCTCGGCGTCACCGCCTATGCGGCGCCGGTGCTGTCGACACTGATCCTCGTGGCGACCGGCTATGCCAGCCCCGGCCCGGCCCTGGCGCTGGCCTGCCTGCTGATCGTAGCCGGCGCGCTGACGGCGGTGCGGGCATCCCAGGCTGCCCCGAGGGCGGTCTGATCTCCACGCTTTGTGGCCGCTGATGGAGCCATCACGATCGTGGGCGGTGCGGCGCCTTGCACGGCGCCGCCCGGGCCATACCTGTTGGTGGCGGGGGGCACCCGCCGGCCGAAGGTCTCGAGGGCCATGCTCAGCACCGATACAGACATCCTCGCCGCCGCCGCATCCTGGCGGCGGGACGGGCGCGCCGTGGCACTCGCCACCGTGATCGAGACCTGGGGCTCGGCGCCGCGACCCGTCGGGAGCCACCTCGTGGTCGATGGGGACGGCAATTTCCTCGGCTCCGTCTCGGGCGGCTGCGTCGAGGGATCCGTGATTACCGAGGCGATCGAGGTGATCGAGGCCGGGGCGCCGCGCATCCTTGAATTCGGCGTCGCGGACGAGACCGCATGGCGGGCCGGGCTGTCCTGCGGCGGCCGGATCCGGGTCTTCGTCGAGCGGGTCGACTGATGCGCACCGAGATTCTGGACAGCCTCAACGCCGAGCGCGCCGCGCGCCGGGCCGCGATCCTGGTCACCGATCTGGTCGACGGGACGCAGCGCCTCGTTCGCGAGGCCGAGATGGCCGCCGATCCGGCGGCGGAGGTGCTGGGCCGGCATATGGCCTCGGGCAAGAGCGGTCTCGTCGAGATCGACGGCCGGCAGGTTTTCTTGACCGTGCAGGTTCCGCCGGTTCGTCTTGTGGTGATCGGCGCCGTCCACATCTCGCAGGCGATGGCGCCCATGGCCGCCGGCCTCGATCTCGCCGTCACCGTGATCGACCCGCGTACCGCCTTCGCGAGCCCGGAGCGCTTCCCGGGTATCGACCTCGTAGCCGAGTGGCCCGATGCCGCCCTCGGGAGCCGCGTGCCGCCCCTCGATCGCTATTGCGCGCTCGCCGCGCTGACCCACGATCCCAAGATCGACGATCCGGCGCTGAAGGCGGCCCTGTCCGCCGGGTGCTTCTATGTCGGGGCGCTGGGCTCGCGGAAGACCCATGCGGCCCGCGCCGCCCGGCTCGCTGAGGCCGGCTTCTCGTCCGAGCTGATCGGCCGGATCCGGGCGCCGATCGGGCTCGCCATCGGGGCGGTGAGCCCGGCCGAGATCGCGTTGGCGGTGCTAGCCGAGGTCGTGGCGACGCTCCGCCGGGTCCCTCGACCGGAGGCCGCGTGAGGTTCGGCCCCGTGTCGGTCGCCGAGGCGGCCGGCCTGATCAGCGCCCACACCGTGCGACGCGACGGCATCACCCTGCGCAAGGGCGCGGTGATCCCCGAGGACGCCGCTGCAGGCTTGGCCCGGGTGGGCCTCTCGGAGATTGTCGCTGCCGCCCTCGAACCCGGCGACGTCGGCGAGGACGCTGCCGCCGCCCGGCTTGCCGCGCATCTGCGCGGGCCGAACCTGCGCGCGGAGGCCCCCTTCACCGGGCGCTGCAACCTGTTCGCCGAGACCGCCGGGGTCCTGACCCTGGCGCCGGCCCGGATCGATGCGGTCAACGCCATCGACGAGGCGGTGACGGTGGCGACCCTGCCGCCGTTCAAGCCGGTGGTCGAGGGCGAGATGGTCGCCACCGTGAAGATCATTCCGTACGCCGTGGCGGGCGCGGTCCTCGCGCAAGCCTGCGCGGCCGAAAACGGCTGCGCGCTGGCTGTGGCACCCTACCGCCGCCTGCGCGTGGGCGTGGTCTCGACCCGCCTGCCGAGCCTCAAGGAGACCACCATCGATCGGACGCTCCGGGTCCTGGCCGAGCGCCTCGCGCCGGCCGGCGCCGCGATCGTCTTCGAGGATCGCGTGGCGCACGCGGCCGAGGCCGTGGCGGCGGCGCTGATCGAGGCGATCGACGGCGCCGGGGCGGATCTGGTGGTCGTGTTCGGGGCCTCGGCCATCGCCGACCGGCGCGACGTGATCCCGGCGGGCATCGCGGCGGCGGGGGGGCGGGTCGAGCATCTGGGCATGCCGGTCGATCCCGGGAACCTGCTCTTGGTCGGCAGCCGGGCCGGCGTGCCGGTGGTCGGGGCGCCGGGTTGCGCCCGCTCGCCCAAGGAGAACGGCTTCGACTGGATCCTGCACCGGCTGCTGGCGGACCTGCCCGTCACGCGGGCCGACATCGTCGCCCTGGGGGTGGGCGGCCTGCTGATGGAGATCGTCTCGCGGCCGCAGCCTCGGGCCGGCGGGGAGGCGGCCGATGCCGACGCCTGAGATCGGCACCGTCCTGCTGGCGGCGGGCCTTGGAACCCGGTTCGGCCCGGAGCCCAAGATGCTGGCGCTGCTCGACGGC
>NZ_VRVD01000143.1:0-9192 GCF_008040015.1 Methylobacterium sp. WL18
CAATCGCGTGCCGACCTCGGTCAGGCGACCGTCGGCGTCGAGCGCCCCGAGGGCGGCCAGCATGGTGCGGGCCTCCGTGAGCGCCGGGGCGGGCGGCGGATCCAGGAAGGCAAGCGTGCCCGGGTCGGTCACGCCCCAGGCGGCACAGTCGAGCAGCATTCCGGCGAGGTCCGCGGACAGGATCTCCGGACGGGTGAACGGTTCCAGCGCATTGGTGCCGGCCTCCGACCACAGCCGCCAGCACAGACCCGGCTCGGTCCGCCCGGCCCGCCCCCGGCGCTGGTCCACCGAGGCCCGCGACGCCCGGGCGGTGACCAGCCGGGTCAGGCCGAGCCCCGGCTCGTAGACCGGCACGCGGGCCAAGCCGGAATCGACCACGATCCGGACGCCCTCGATGGTCAGCGAGGTCTCGGCGATGCTGGTGGCCAGCACGACCTTCCGGGTACCGGCCGGCGCCGGCGCGACGGCGCGGTCCTGCTCGGCCGGGGTGAGCGCTCCGTAGAGCGGGGCGAGCTGGACTTCCGGCCCGACCTTGTCGGCCAGGAGGTCGTGGGTGCGGCGGATCTCGGCTTGTCCCGGCAGGAACACCAGCACCGAACCCGGGTCGGCCCGGAGCGCGCGCAGCGTGACCTCGGCCACCGAATCCTCGATCCGCCGGTTCGGGTCGCGCTCGGCGTACCGGGTCTCCACCGGGAAAGCCCGGCCCTCGGACGCGACCACGGGGGCGTCGCCGAGCAGCCGCGCGACGCGGGCGCCATCCAGGGTCGCGGACATGACCAGGATCCGCAGATCCTCACGCAAACCGCCCTGCGCGTCGCACGCGAAGGCCAAGCCCAGATCGGCGTCGAGGGACCGCTCGTGGAACTCGTCGAACAGCACCGCGCCGATGCCCGCGAGTTCCGGGTCTTCGAGGATCATGCGGGTGAACACGCCCTCGGTCACGACCTCGATCCGGGTCCGCGCCGAAATCTTCGAACCGAGCCGCACCCGCAGGCCGACCCGTTCGCCGACCGGCTCGCCCAGGGTCTGCGCCATCCGGGCGGCGGCGGCTCGGGCCGCCAGGCGGCGCGGCTCCAGGAGGATGATCTTGCGTCCCTCAAGCCAGGGGGCGTCGAGCAGGTCGAGGGGGACGCGCGTGGTCTTGCCGGCGCCGGGGGGCGCCACCAGGACGGCGGCATTCCGGGCGGATAGCACCCGACGCAGTTCGGGGAGTGCGGCCTCGATCGGCAGCGCGGAGGTTGGACCGGCCATCGCCTCCGCTGATGGCCCGGTCCGGCGCGGGGCGCAACCGCCCGGCGCTCACACGTGACGCCGAGGCGCGATCGACACCGATCGGCCGCCCCCTGCCCTGGCCGGCGCCGCAGGCAGGGGTGAACGTACGCGCAACGATCCGGGAGTGAAACGATGCGCATCCGCCCCGCCGCCCGCGCCCTGGCGCTCGCGGCCCTGTTCCCCACCCTCTCGATCGCGGCCGAGGAGCGCCTGCCGACCATTCCGCCGCAGGCTTATACGCCTGAGCAGAGGCAGGCCGCCGAGGCGTTCGAGCAGGCCCGCGGCAAGCCGCCGTTCGGCCCTTTCCAGCCGCTGATGCACTCGCCCGAGGTGATGACCCTCGCCCGCGCGATGGGCGACTACCTGCGCTTCAAACCGAAGATCGGCACGACGCTGTCGGAACTGGTGATCCTGCTCACGGCCCGGCGCTGGACGCAGGATTACGAGTGGTATGTCCACGCACCCATCGCCGAGTAGGCCGGCATCGCCCCCGAGATCGTCGCGGCGATCCGCGATGGGCGCCGGCCGGCCCGGATGAGCGAAGACGAGACGATCGTGTACGACTTCACGACCGAACTGCAGGATACCCGGCGCGTCTCGGATGCGACCTACGCCCAGGCCGAGGCTCGGTTCGGGAACCCTGGTATTGTCGATCTGGCCGCCATCTCGGGTTACTACACCTTGCTCGCCATGGAGCTGAACACGGCGCGCTACCCGATTCCCCAAGACGGTCAGCGCCTCCCGCGCCTTCCGGAATGAACAGGGTTCTCCACAGCGCCCTGGCATCCTGATCCCCGTTATCCACAGGGTTTGCCCAGGCTCATGACCGTGCTCGTCTTGGCGTTGACGAAGCGTTAACCCTTTTGAATTGTTCTCTCTTTGTTCCAGGGCGTGACGAAGGAGACCCCGATGCTGTCCCAGGCGCTTGCCGCACAGAAGGACCATGCCTGCCCGGTCGACGCGATCAGCCGCGCCTATCTCGGCTTTGCCGGCGGCGATGCCGGCATCGCGCTCCGCTGCGCCATCGCCGACGCCCTGTCCGACCTGATGGATGCCGAGCGCCGGACGCGCGAGCGCAGCCGCCTGATCTCGCGCGGCTACGTCCGAGAGGCGCCGATGATCACCGCGGAGGCTGAAAGCTGAACGTTGGCTGCAGCCGGACTTCAGCGCCGATGCAGCGACGCCGAGGCATTCTGTCCTCCGTGATCGGGATCGCCCCGGTGATCCCGCGCATCATTCGGAGTCAGATCATGAAACGGATCGCTGTGCTTTCGGCCGCCGCGCTGATCGGCGCGGGGACCCTCGCATCCACGACCGCCGAGGCGCGCGGCGGTGGTGCCGTCGTGGCCGGGATCATCGGTGGCTTGGCGGCCGGCGCCCTGATCGGTGCGGCCGCCCAGGCTGCGCCGGGGTACGGCCACGCGTACGGCGTCCAGGAGGAGGGCTACGGGCCGATCCCCGTGGTGGTCCGGCCGCGCCCGATCTACCGCGCCTACGACGCCGTCGAGCCGGTCTACGCCACGCGGCGCGTGGTTACCTACGAGCGCGTCCCGGTGGGCTACGGTCACCGCCGCTGGCGAGACGAGGCGGATTGCGACGACGAAGGCGGCTACGGTCGGTACGACCGCGGCTGGTGAGGATGGGACGGTGCGACGATCCCGGCGGGCGACCCTGACGGTGATGTCGGGATCGTTTCGTGTGCAGCGGCATCGGAATGGTCTCGTCCCGCTCGGTCGTCCGTCTACGACGGCGCTTGGTCCGGAAACGCGACGCAGGGCACTACTGCGCCGCGGTCGCGTACCCGATCGCGGGCGGGTCGGGTACGATCACCGACTCAATCCGGACTGATCCAAACGGCATCGGCGATTCCATGCTTGTCCATGAAGGCGAGACGCGCACCCGCGATGCCGACCTGACCCTGTCCTGGTCCCTGGCGGCGGTGGCCGGCGCCCTGAACACGGCGGGCTTCTACGCGGTCGGATTCTACGCCTCGAACATGACCGGCAACGTGTCGGCGATCTCGGACCGAGCCGGGACCGGCGACCTGATCCTCGCCGCCCAGGCGCTCCTCCTCGTCATCCTGTTCGTGCTGGGCGCCGCGACCTCGACCCTGCTGATCCGCCGGCGCCGGCGCCACGCCCCCTCCGGGGCTTACGCCTACGGCATCCGGGCCGAAGCCCTCCTGCTTGCGGCGATCGGTCTGATCGCACTCCCACTGGCCGAGCCGGCGCGGGGCGAGGCTCTGGTGTTCGGCCTCAGCTTCGTCCTGGGCCTGCAGAATGCCGTGGTGACGAAGATCACGGATGCACGGGTGCGGACCACACACGTCACGGGAATGATCACCGATATCGGGATCGAACTCGCGCGCTGGCTCGACCGGAGGGCCGGCGACCCTTTGGCGAAACGCCATGACCCCGACAAGCTGCGGCTCCACCTGATGACGGTCGGCGCGTTCCTCGGCGGGGGCCTCCTGGGCGTGGTCGCGTACCGCGCGATCGGCGTCGGGCTGCTGTTCGCCGCCGCCGCGATCCTGGCGCTCCTGGCGGCCCCCACGATCGGCCCGCGCCGCTCGGCCCCGGCCGAGTGAGCGCGTCGTCGCGCGGCCCTCAGGCGGTGATGTCCAGCAACTGGCCGCTCATGCGGTCGGCGGTGCGCGCCACCGCGGCGTTCAGCGCGAAGGATGTCCGCGACCCGATCAGATCCGCGACGGTGCTCGACAGATCGACCTGCGCGGCGGGCGGCAGTGCCGCATCCCCGGCCGGCACGCCAATCTCCGCGATGCGCTGTGCCGCATTCCCGAGCCGGTCGTTGGCCCGGGTCATGCCGGCGGTCGCGGTCTGAAGCGCGTCGATCATCGTGGGCTCTCCTCCGCCGGATCATCGCACGGACTCGAGAGGCAAGGGTTTCGCGGATCGATCAAATGCAACGGATGACGCCGATCGCATCCGCTCAGGTTCTGCGGTCGATCAGCCGATACCAATTCGGGTGCAGGCGTCCGACCTGAGCCGGACCCGCGTGTCACCAGCCGCAATTGGGCATGGGCGGCTGCGGCTTGGCCAAGGCGGCCTTCTCGATCGCAACCACCGGTCCCCAGGCGTATTTCTGCGCGTGCGGCGTGACGTTGGCGAACAGGCAGCCGAGCTGGAAGTGGCTGGCGCCCATTTCGCCCGAGAAGCCCATGCAATCCAGGAAGGTCCAGGTTTTCGGGGCCGGGATCATCGAGCGCCAGCGCGGCATCGCTACGGGCGCGCAGACCTTCACCGCCCCGGTGCCGTCATCGGCGTTCAGGGCGCCCTCGGGCGTCTGCCCCCGGGCCGGCACGGAGGTCAGGCTCGCCGCGAGCAGGGCGGACAGGATGGCGCGGCGTGATCCGGGCCGGGTCGACAGGAATGCGTTCATCGGTCAGTGCATCGTCCGCCAGAGTGTCGCGAGGATCGCGAAGCCGATTACGTTGTACAGGATCGCCCAGATCCAGACGCCCAACACGGCCCCGCTCGGTTGCCGGGGCCGCTGGCGACCGAGGCGCAGGCGATCCCGATCCTCGGGCGTCGGCCAGATCGCGCTCTTGGGCGCTCTCAGCAGCCGAGTCAGGGCGTCGGGCAGATCGGTGCCGGGCGGTCGTTCGCCGTTCATGACGGCCTCGGATGCGGGCGATGGGACAAGCCGGCGGGTGCGGCCGGGGCTCGACCTTCTAGAGGCAGCCGGCCTGCGCCGGCAATGCGCCCGGTCGCACCGCCTACAATACCGTCCCGGGCGCCTCGGGATAATACTGGTATGCCCAGGTCTCTGAGAGAAGGCGGTCCCCACTCTTGAGCTGCAGCCGCATCTCGATCGGCTGCGGCCCTTCGGCGTAGACCTTCAGGAAGACCCGCCAGGGGCTTGGCTTGCCGTAGGGCGCCCAGGTCGCCCCGACCTCCTCGGCGCTGCCCCGGGACAGCGTCAGGGCCACCTGCGCCTTCTCCGGGTCGAGACCGGCCAGGGCCGCACCCTCGAACTCCAGGACGAACTGGCGCACGAGGTTCGCCCGGCCCGGCCGCCGGTCCGCGTCGGACAGCCAGGACGCCTTGGTCGCCCGGGTCGCGACGCAGCGGGCGAGATCGGTGGCGACCGGCTCGGTCACCGGCCAGTGCAGGCGATAGGCAAAGCTGCGCTCGGCACCCGCGGCGGGTGGGTCGGCCGGGACCCACATGGCGCCGATATTGTCGTCGGTCTCCTGGTGCGTCGGAATCTCGATGAGCTGCACGCTGCCCTTTCCCCAATCGCCCTGCGGCTCGACCCAGATGTGGGGGCGGTTCTCCTCGAAGCCGTCGTCGATGTAGGTGTCGAACGCCCGGTCGCGCTGGAGCAGCCCGAAGCCCTTCGGCGACGCATCCGCGAAGGCGCTGACGCAGAGGCGCGGCGGGTTGTTGAGCGGGCGCCAAATCATCTCGCCGGCGCCGGTCTGCATCAGCAGGCCATCTGAATCGTGCACCTCGGGCCGCCAGTCGCTGGCGAGGAACCGACTCATCCCCTCCGAATACCAGAGCATCGAGGTCAGGGGCGCAACGCCGAACCGCTCGACCGCCTTGCGGATATACAGAGTGCAGGCGACGTCGATCACCACGTGCGGCTCCTTCCGGGCGGTGAACCGGTACGCCCCGGTCAGACTCTGACCTTCGAGGAGCGCCAGCACCGAAACCGCCCCGTCCGCGGCGGGGGAGACGTAGAAGCGCGTGAAGACTGGAAATTCTTCCGTTTTCCCCGGCCCCGCCGCCGTATCGATGGCGATGCCCCGAGCGGAGGCTCCGTACTGCGCGCCGTCACCGGCGGCGCGGAAATAGGAGGCGCCGAGGAATGCCAGCCAGTCGCCGTCGTCACCGGGCCGGCCTGCCGCGACCTTCTGGAAGCGGACGCCGGCAAAGCCCGAGCCGTCGGGCAGGTCCTTGCCGGGATTGCCGGGCGGGTAGGCGAAGAGATCGCGGGAATACAGCACCTCCCGGGCTTGGCCGCCTTCCAGCGCAAAGATCTTCACCGGGTGACGGAAGAAGTTGCCGAGGTGGAAGAAGGTGACCGGGTACGGGCTCTCCGGGAACAGTGCGTGCGCTGGCGGGTAGCGGATTTCCTGAAGCGGTCCGTAGGTTAGCGCGTCGAGGGTCGGCGACGGGGGGGCCTCGGGGGGTGGCGTGTAGGGACGATCGCGCAGCGTGCGCGCCAGATCCTTCAGGCGTTCGAAATCCATGGGCTCCGGCGGCGCCAGGCGCGGCCCGCCGGATGCGGCCTCGGCGGATCGCGCCAGCGGCGAGAGGGCCAGCAGGCCTACGGCGGTCAGGGCGCGTCGCGTGATCAAGCTGAAACCTCCGGGAATCGCCCCTCCGACGACCCGCCGCGTCCTCTAGTCACGCTGGAATGAGCGCGCCATTGACGGCTCAGCCGGCTGAGGTTCAGCTTCGCGGGCCGCAGGCGTTGGTCGGACCGTTGGTCTCCCACAGCGCCGCGCCGCCACCGGGAGCGCACTGGCCCGGCAGGGCCAGCGTGATCAGCTTGGACAGCGTGCGGTCCTCGTCCTCCCCGTAGCCGATCTCGCCGACCATGCGGCCGGTCTTGTCGAACAGGCCGACTGTGGCGGAATGCTCCATCGTGTAGTCGCCGCCCGGGACCGGGACGCGCTTGTAGGCGACGTGGTAGGCGTCGGCCATGCGGGCGACCTGGTCGGGCGTGCCGACGAAACCGCGAATCCTGGGATCGAACGCGGTGAGATAATCCCGCAGGCTGTCGGGCGTGTCCCGCTCCGGGTCGAGGGTGACGAAAACCACGTTCAGCCGGTCTGCGTCACGCCCCATGCGGCCGAGCGCACCGGACAGGGTGGACAGCGTCGTGGGGCAGACCTCCGGGCAATGGGTGAAGCCGAAGAACAGGGCCGAGGGCTTGCCGCGCAGGTCCGCCTGGCTCACCGGGCGCCCGTCGAGATCCGCCATCGCGAAGGCGCCACCGACGCGGCGCGGATGCCTGAACTGCGATCCCTGTTGCAGGACGATCGCCCCCGTTCCCGTGGCGACCAGGGTGACGATGGCGGCGGAGGCGATGAGGGCGACGGGATTCGGTGCCATGCTCGAACCTGCGACGGGTGCGTCGATCGTTGCAATATGGGGTACGCCAGGCCGTGCGCGAAGCCGCTGCGGCGAGGGGGACGCCACAGCGGACCGGGAACCTGCCTCGGGAACCCCGGTTTGCGATACAGGAGCGGCCGACGCATCCGACGCCCGAGCCGCTGAGGCCGCAGCGTGAGAATCGTTGCCGTCGCAATGACTTGAGCGGGTCCCTCGATGCCGGCCTGCTCGGGCACCTGGCAGGGGAGCCGCCCGACATGGCCCAGCAGATCCCGGTCGATCCCAAAGCCCGCGCCGATGATCCGGCCCGTGATGCCGAGCGGGACGATTTCACCCACGCCGTCACGGGCGACGTGGCATATCGGCGGCTCGTGCTGGTCAACACCGTGTTCGTCGGCGCCCCCGGGTCTGGCGACCGCGGTTGGGTGCTGGTGGATGCGGGCGTGATGGGCGCGAAGGGCTCGATCAAGGCCGCCGCGGAAGCACGGTTCGGTGCGGGCGCACGGCCTGCCGCGATCGTGCTGACACACGGCCATTTCGACCATGTCGGCGTGCTGGAGGATCTCGCCGCGGAGTGGGACGTCCCGATCTTCGCGCATGCGCTGGAGCGCCCGTATCTCGACGGCAGCGCCTCCTACCCCACCCCGGATCCGAGCGTCGGCGGCGGATTGTTGGGCCGCCTGTCGCCGCTGTTCCCGACGCGGCCGATCGACGTGTCCGATCGGTTGCAGGATCTGCCGGCTGACGGGTCCGTTCCACCGATGGCCGGCTGGCGCTGGATCCACACGCCCGGCCACGCGCCGGGTCACGTCTCGTTTTGGCGGGAGGCCGACCGCATCCTGATCGTCGGCGATGCCTTCGTAACCACGGCGCAGGAATCGGCCTATGCGGTGGCGATGCAGGAGCCGGAGCTGCATGGGCCGCCCATGTACCTGACCCTCGACTGGAAAGCTGCGCGCCACTCCGTCCGGGCGCTCGCCGCCCTTGAACCCGAGCGGGTCATCACGGGTCACGGCCGTCCTTTGCAGGGAGCCGAGATGCGGCGGGCGCTCCACGCCCTGGCCGACACGTTCGACAATGTCGCCGTTCCCAAGAACGGGCGCTACGTGGACGAGCCGGCCCGAGCCGCGGACGGTACGGCTTACGCCCCGCCGGACTGATCGGCCGAACACGCGCGAACAGCGACGTCGCGGACCCGGATGCTTAAGGATGTTGCCCCGCGTGCTCGTACTCGCGATGGGCGAAGCCGATATGGTCGGAGTGGCCGGACTTGAACCGACGACCCCCTGTCCCCCAGACAGGTGCGCTACCGGGCTGCGCTACACTCCGACGCCACATGGGCACGGCGCTCTTAGCCGCCGCGCTGCGCCCGCGCAAGCCCTCGATGCCGGATCGGCGACCCTGGCCGTCTCCCGCTGGGGCGGTTACGGGAAGCCTCCGCTCCGCGTCTCATCGCGCCCAACGCTCGCGCCACGCTGTCGAGGATCATGACGGACCGACCGATTGCCTTCGATCTCACGCGCCTCGTCACACGGCTGCGCCACGCCAGCCCGTCGGGGATCGACCGGGTCGATCTCGCCTACGCGCGCTTTTATCTGAGGCGGCCCGGACCGGCCGTGGGCGTGGTCTCTACCGCCTACGGACCGCGGGTACTCGACCGGGAGCGCGCCTTCGCCATCGTCGAGGCGGTGGCGGCGGGTTGGGTCGAGGACCGGGACGCGCTCTCGGATCCGGTCTATCGCGGTCTCGCAGCGCGGCTCGGCGCGCCGCTGGCCTCCGCCCCGCCTGCGCAGGCCACCCCGGTCGAGGGTGTGCAGCGCCGCCGGATCCAGGC
>NZ_VRVD01000144.1:0-9153 GCF_008040015.1 Methylobacterium sp. WL18
GCAGCAGGACCGGGCCGGCCGCCGCGGCCGACCCGGTCCTGCTGCAGCACGAGGCGCGAGACGCAGGCCCAGCCGTAATGCGCGTTGATGCGCTGGATCACCACGGGCGCGAGATGCTGGAGCTCGATCGCGAAGACGCCCTCGACCCGGACCACGAGCGTGCCGGATTCCGGCGCGTCGGCCTCCTTGCGGCGGCGCTTGGGCCATTCGAGCTTCGAGGGCCGGCAATAGCGTGCCAGCCGCTCGCCCACGATCTCCGGCCAGGCCGCCAGGATATCGGTCGACGCGAAGCCCTGCGCCGCGAAGGCGGGCCCGATGCAGCTCTCGATCAGCTCGGCCAGCGGTTTGACGCGCGCCATGGTGCTCTGGGCCTCGCCCCCGATGAATCGCATCACGGTAGCGCAGCTTCGTTTAAGAAGGGAGCACCGCCCCGGCGTCGGGCGGGCCTATGATCGCCCGGCCCCTCCGGGTATGCAGCCTGGCCCATGCCGACCTGTTCAGCCACGGATTCCGGGTCCGCTTCCGGACCACGCGCCGACGACCTGCTCGCCTGGTACGACCGGCACCGGCGGGTCCTGCCGTGGCGCGCGCTCGCCGGCGAGGTGCCCGATCCCTACCGGGTCTGGCTCTCCGAGGTGATGCTGCAGCAGACCACGATCGCGGCGGTGCGGCCGTATTTCGAGCGGTTCCTGACGCGCTTTCCGGATATCGACGCGCTGGCCGAAGCCCCCGAGGAGGCGGTGATGTCGGCCTGGGCCGGGCTCGGCTATTATTCCCGGGCCCGCAACCTCCACGCCTGCGCCAAGGCGGTCGCCGCTGCGGGCCGTTTCCCCGATACGGCCGAGGGCCTGCGCAAGCTCCCGGGCATCGGCGCCTACACGGCCGGAGCGATCGCCGCGATCGCGTTCGAGCGGGCGGAAGCCGCGGTCGACGGCAATGTCGAGCGGGTGCTGAGTCGCGTGTTCGCCGTGGAGGCGCCGCTGCCCGGCAGCCGCCCGGAGATCCGTCGGCTGACCCAGGCCCTGGTGCCGCACGACCGGCCGGGCGACTTCGCGCAGGCGCTCATGGATCTCGGCGCGACGATCTGCACGCCCAAGCGCCCCGCCTGCGCGCTCTGCCCGTGGATGCTGCCCTGCGAGGCCCGGGCACGCGGCACGCAGGACACGTTCCCGCGCAAGATCAAGGTCGCCAAGGGGGCGCTGCGCCGCGGCGCGGCCTTCGTGGCGATCCGCAGCGGCGACGAGGCGGTGCTGCTGCGGACGCGTCCGCCGGAGGGTCTGCTCGGCACCATGGCCGAGCCGCCCGGCAGCGCCTGGGAGCCGGATTACGACGTCGCCGCGGCCCTCCTGGACGCGCCGATCGACGCCCGCTGGAAGCGCCTGCCGGGCCTGGTGCGGCACGGATTCACGCATTTCCCGCTGGAGCTGACGGTGTTCTCTGCGCGGGTCGCGCTCTCGACCCCGACGCCGCCCGGCATGCGCTTCACCCCGCGCAGCGCGCTGGAGGACGAGCCGCTGCCCGGCCTGATGCGGAAGGTGCTGGCCCACGCCTTCGACCCGAAGCCGGAGCCCGAGAAGAAGCCGCGCGGCCGCCCGAAGAAGGAGCCACCGGCGATGCCGCTGCTCGCGGCCATGGAGGCGCCGATCTCGATGGAGGATCCGGAGCCGCGGCCGAGCGTGCGCGCGGTGCCCAAGCCGCGCCCAAAGCCGGCACCGGAGCCGCCGCCGGACATGGACGACTTTTTGGATGGCGAGCCTGAGGCAGTGCCGGTCCCGGTGCGCGCCCGGCCACCGACGCGTCGGCCGGGCGCGGCGCGGCGGCGTTGACCGGGTTCCCAAAGGGCTCAGCCTTTTGGTGGGGCTTGGGGCGAAGCCCCAAGGTGTTCGCAGGGCTCTGCCCTGCACCCGCCAAAGGGCTCGGCTCTTCGGGATCCCAGGTCCGATACGGGGAGGGCTCAGCCGTTCGCCATCGCCTGCCGCAGGCCGGCCCGGTAGCTGTCGATCACCAACGGCTTGCCCGAACGCTCGACGTGCCAGAAGGTCCAGCCGTTGCAGGCCGGAAGACCCTGGACCAGGGCGCCGATCTTGTGGATCGAGCCGATGACCAGGCCGTTATCGAGCTGGCCGTCCGGACGCACCGTGGCGCGGAAGCGGCGCCGCTCGTCGGTGACGATCTCGCCCGGGCGGATATGCCCGGCCTCGATCACCGAGAGGAACGGAACCCGCGGCTCGGCGCGCTTGGTCGGCGCCACCATGAGGGCCGCCTTCGACAGCGGCTGGACGGCGTCGATCCGCTCCATCGCGGCCTTCGCGTAGGTGGCCTCGCGCTCGATGCCGATGAAGCGGCGGCCGAGGCGCTTGGCGACGGCACCGGTGGTGCCGGTGCCGAAGAACGGGTCGAGCACCACGTCGCCGGGATTGGTCGCCGCCATCAGGGTGCGGGCGAGCAGGGCCTCGGGCTTCTGGGTCGGATGGACCTTGTGGCCCTCCGCATCCTTCAGCCGCTCCTCGCCTGTGCAGAGTGGAATGAACCAGTCCGAGCGCATCTGGAGGTCTTCGTTGCCTCCCTTCAGCGCGTCGTAATGAAAGGTGTAGCCCTTCGAATCCGCAGAGCGCGAGGCCCAGATCAGGGTCTCGTGGGCATTGGTGAAGCGCTTGCCGCGGAAGTTCGGCATCGGGTTGGCCTTGCGCCACACGATGTCGTTGAGGATCCAGTAACCGAGATCCTGCAACGCGCTCCCGACCCGGAAGATGTTGTGGTACGACCCGATCACCCAGAGGGTCGCGTTCGGCTTCATCACCCGGCGACAGGCGGCGAGCCATTCGCGGGTGAAGCTGTCGTAGGCCTCGAAGGTCGCGAACTTGTCCCAGTCGTCGTCGACCGCGTCGACACGGCTCTGGTCCGGACGCAGCAGGCCGGCGTCGCCGAGCTGCAGGTTGTAGGGTGGGTCGGCGAACACGCAGTCGACGCTCGAAGCCGGCAGCGCGTTCATGGCCGAGATGCAATCCCCGACCAGAACTTGGTCAAGGGGAAGGGAACGCTGGGCGGGTACGAGACCCATCCGTGGCGCCGATGCGGGCCGCCCGGCACGCGAGACCTGTTTCCGGGCGACGGCATCGGCAGCCACGGTACGCGGGGAAGCCATGGCAAACACCGGTTACGCGACTGACCGGCAGACCATGCGTCGGACACGGTAAAGGCCGGGTTTTCGAATTCGCCGGCCGCGCGTCCCGTTCTGGGGCTGCACTTTTTGCCTACCGCCCAGGCCGCCAGTCTTTCCGCAGAAAAAGCCACCCCTCGACGCGTGCCTAGAGGCGCGACGTCAGTTGCCGTGGCTCGGCTTTGCTGACGGAGTGCCGGCACCGAACCACCCATTCTTATGGCAGCACTCCGAACGACAATTGTCGGGTCCGGACGGCGTCCGCGTCCAGCTGAGCGGGATACAGGGTCACACCCCACGCAGGGCTTAGGAATTATAGCTGATCGTGGGATCGATGTGGCATCTCTTGCCAGCACTTGCCGATGACGGCGAACGACTGTCGTGTCTACAAATCGAAGACATTCCGGAAATATTGAGATACAAAACGGGATGTAATCTGCATGACCAGCTCAAAACTGGCTAAAATGTGACCCGCAGCATGCCCGAAAGGCCGCCTTATTCCGGTCGATTTCTGAAACGACTTGCGCCGCCCCGGAAACAACAAGGGAATACGGGAAGAATGACATCTGGTTTCGGTAAGTTCGTGGCCACCGTTGGAATGCTGTCTGCCATCGTCGGAACGACCCTCCCGGCTGCCGCCCAGAGCGGCGGGGCCTCCTGGTACGGGAGCGGCCATCGCACCGCGAACGGTGAGCGTTTCAACCCCAACGGACTGACCGCTGCCCATCGCAGCCTGCCGTTCGGAACCCGGGTCCGCGTGGAGAACCGCAGGACCGGCCGCACGGTGGTGGTGCGCATCAACGACCGCGGCCCATTCGTGCGCGGCCGGATCATCGATCTCTCGCGGGGCTCGGCGCGTGCCCTCGGCATGGGCGGCACGAGCTACGTCTCGCTTCAAGTCCTGAACTGAAGATCCGGCGTTGACGGCTTGCAGGACGAGCCTGTCCTGAAGCCCTGCGGCCTCCCGACGTTGTCTGCGGCATCGGGAGGCCCCATGTGCTGCGAAAGCAGTCCGGACCCAGCCGCCCCATGCCCAAACCCCTGATCGTCGACATCCCGCACGACCTCGGCCGCGACGAGGCCAAGCGGCGCCTCGAGCACGGCACCGACCAGGCGCGGGCCTTCCTGGCCAAGAGCGGCGTCAGCGTGGACCAGCTCGCCTGGACGGGCGACCGCCTGGATTTCGGGGTCTCGGCGATGACCCAGAAGATCGGCGGCACCATCGATGTCGGCCCCGAGAGCGTGCGCCTCGAGGTGAAGCTGCCGTTCCTGCTCGCCCTGTTCGCCGAGAAGATTCAGAAGGTGGCGAGCAAGGAGGGCAATCTCCTCCTCACCAAGAAGTAGCACGCCGGAACCGGAGCGGCAGGCCCTCGTTGCAGCCCGAACGGTGCAGCCCAGCACCGCGGGCCATCTGGAGGACAGCCGTGCCAGACTTCACCCTCGCCGATCCCGGCCAAGTGCCCGAGGTTCCGCCGCAGCCCACGCCGGTGCCGGACGCTCCCTACGAGCCGCCGCAGGCCCCGACGCAGCCGCCCGGTCCCGAGATCCCCGGGAACACCCCGGCCGAGGCGCCCGGCATTCAGCCGCCGGAGATCCCGGTGAACGATCCCGGCCCGCCGGAGATCAGCCCGCCCACCGGGCCGGCCAACCCGATCGCCTGAGCGCGTGTGCCGCCCCGCCCCGCGGGGCGGCACCGTTTGAACCGGAAGCCCGGCGCTGCCATAAGCCCGGCATGGCCGCTCCCCCGCTTCTGACCCTCCAGGATATCGCGCTGACCTTCGGCGGTACTCCGCTGATCAACCGCGCCGACCTCACGATCTCGCCCGGCGAGCGGACCTGCCTGGTCGGGCGGAACGGCTCGGGCAAGTCGACGCTGATGAAGATCGCCGCCGGCCTGGTCGAGCCGGACAACGGGCGGCTGTTCCTGCAGCCCGGGACCACGATCCGCTATCTGGCCCAGGAGCCGGACTTTTCGGGGTTCTCGACCACCCTCGACTTCGTCGAGGCCGGGTTGCCGCCGAACGAATCCACGTACCGGGCCAAGTACTTGCTGGAGAGCCTCGGCATGACCGGGGCGGAGGATCCGGGCAAGCTCTCGGGCGGCGAGGGGCGGCGCGCGGCGCTGGCCCAAGCGCTCGCGCCGGAGCCCGACGTGCTGCTGCTCGACGAGCCGACCAACCATCTCGACCTTCCGGCGATCGAGTGGCTCGAAGCGGAGCTGCGCGGAACCCGCGCCGCCATGGTCCTGATCAGCCACGACCGACGGTTTCTCTCCGCGTTGTCCCGGGCCACGATCTGGCTGGACCGCGGGGAAACGCGGAGGATCGAGCAGGGATTCTCGAATTTCGAGGCCTGGCGCGACGCGTTCTTCGAAGAGGAGGAGCGCGACCAGCACAAGCTCGACCGCAAGATCGTCGCCGAGGAGCATTGGCTGCGCTACGGCGTCACCGCGCGGCGCAAGCGAAACGTCCGCCGCCTCGGCAACCTGCACGAGCTTCGCCAGAATCGCCGCGAGGTCCGCCGCCCGGTGGGCAGCGTCAGCATGCAGGCCTCGGAGGCCGAATCTTCCGGCAGCCTCGTGGTGGAAGCCCGGGACATCGCGAAGGCCTACGGCGAGCGGACCATCGTGGACGGGCTGTCGCTGCGGGTGATGCGGGGCGACCGGCTCGGCATCGTCGGGGCCAACGGCGCCGGCAAGTCGACGCTGATTAACCTTCTGATGGGCCGGCTCGCCCCCGATTCGGGGCAGATCGTGCTGGGCACCAACCTGATGCCGGTGGTGCTCGATCAGGCGCGGGCGACGCTGGAGCCCGGGATGACCGTCACCGAGGTGCTCACCGGCGGCCGGGGCGACAGCGTCACGGTGAACGGCCAGAGCCGCCACGTCATCGGCTACCTCAAGGACTTCCTGTTCACCCCCGAGCAGGCCCGGACCCCGGTCTCTGTGCTGTCCGGCGGCGAGCGCAACCGGCTGTTGATCGCCCGCGCACTGGCGCAACCGGCCAACCTGCTGGTGCTGGACGAGCCGACCAACGACCTCGATCTCGAGACCCTGGACCTGCTCCAGGAGATGCTCGGCGACTACCAGGGCACGCTGATCCTGGTCAGCCACGACCGCGACTTCCTCGACCGGGTCGCCAGCAGCGTGCTGGTCTCGGAAGGGGCGGGCCGCTGGATGGAATATGCCGGCGGCTACAGCGACATGCTGGTCCAGCGCGGGCAGGGGGTCGAGGCCCGCACGGTCACGGCCAAGAAGGGGTCGCGCGAGCGCCAATCCGCCGCGCCGGCCCCGCAGGCCTCCGCCAAGCCGAAGCTCGGCTTCAAGGACCAGCACGAGTTGAAGACGCTCCCGGCCCGCATCGCGAAGCTGGAAGCGGCGATCGTCCAGCTCAAGACGGTCTTGGACGATGCCAACCTCTACGCCCGCGACCCGGCCCGGTTCGACAAGGCCACCGCCATGCTGGCCCAGGCCGAGACCGAGCTGTCGCAGGCGGAGGACCGCTGGCTGGAACTGGAGATGCTGCAGGCGGGGTGAGGCCCACACTTAACACCATCAAGGAATTATATCCTAATGATCGGTGCCTGCAGAGCGTATGCTGGCACGCGTCGATCAGGAACCGACCGGGACGGATGACCGCATGACCGCCTACCAGATCCTCGAACAGCGTTTCTCCCGCCTGGCGGCCCTGGAAGGGGCGGCCGGGATCCTCGGCTGGGATGCGCAGACGCTGATGCCCGACGGGGCGGCCGAGGCGCGGGGAGACCAGCTGGCGATCTTGCGCGGGCTGGCGCACGAGATCCTGACGGCGCCCGAGACGCGGGGAGAGATCGACGCGGCCGAGGCGGCGGGCGGGCTCGATCCGTGGCCGGCCGCCAACCTGCGGGAGATGCGGCGGACCCAGGCCCACGGCGCCGCCGTGCCCCGGGATCTGGTCGAGGCCAGCTCGCGGGCGGTGTCGCGGTCGGAGATGGTCTGGCGCGAGGCGCGGCGCGACGCCGACTTCGCCCGGTTGGCGCCCTACCTCGCCGAGGTGTTGCGGCTCCAGCGCGAGATCGGGCAGGCCAAGGGCGCGGCGCTCGGGCTCGATCCCTACGACGCGCTGCTCGACAGCTACGATCCCGGCATGCGCCGGGCGGTGATCGACCCGCTGTTTTCCGATCTCACGAGCTGGCTGCCGGACCTGATCGCCCGCGCCCGGGAAATCCAGGATTCCCGCCCGGCGCCGCTGCCCCTGGAAGGCCCGTTCGACGTGGGCACGCAGCGCGCCCTCGGCCTCAAGCTGATGAGCGCGCTCGGCTTCGATTTCACCCGCGGCCGGCTCGACATCAGCCTGCACCCGTTCTGCGGGGGCGCCACCGACGACGTGCGCATCACCACGCGCTACGACGAGGCCGATTTCGGCCGCGCCTTAATGGGCGTGCTGCACGAGACCGGCCACGCCCTCTACGAGCAGGGCCGCCCCGCCGCGTGGCGGCACCAGCCGGTGGGGGCTGCCCGGGGCATGAGCCTGCACGAGAGCCAGTCGCTCATCGTCGAGATGCAGGCCTGCCGCAGCCGGGAGTTCTTCACCTACCTGGCACCGCTGCTGCGGGAGGCGTTCGGCCGCTCCGGGCCGGAATGGTCGCCGGAGAACCTGCACGCGCTGAACACCCGGGTCCGGCCGGGCTTCATCCGGGTCGATGCCGACGAGGCGACCTACCCGGCCCATATCCTGCTGCGCTACCGGCTGGAGACTGCGATGATCGCGGGCGACCTCGCGGTGGCCGACTTGCCGGGCGCCTTCAACGACGGCCTGCGCGACCTCCTCGGCCTCACGGTTCCCGACGACCGCCTCGGCTGCCTGCAGGACATCCACTGGCCGAGCGGGGCGTTCGGCTACTTCCCGACCTACACGCTCGGCGCGCTCGCCGCGGCCCAGCTGTTCCGGGCGGCCCGCACGGCGGAGCCCGCCCTGCCGGGCTGCCTTGCCGAGGGCGACTTCGCACCGCTGCGCACTTGGCTGCGGGCCAACGTGCACGAAGTGGGCAGCCTCCTCGGAACGGATGATCTGCTGGTGCGGGCGACGGGGGCGCCGCTCGGGACGGCGGCGTTCCGGGCGCATCTGGAGGCACGGTATCTGCGGGGCTGAACTCTCCACCGCGGCAAGGGCCTGAACCCAACGAGCACCTTCTCCGCGAGGACAGCGCGCCTTCCTTAGGCGGACCGGGGCATTCAAGGGACGAAACGCCCCTGCTGCAGCAATTGAGGGTTCAAAAACCGCACGATCCCCCGCCTCGCCATCCCGGGGCCACGCAGGGGAGCCCGGGAACCATAACCGCCGACCCTTGAAGGACTTGCGCGGTCGGCGGCTCTGGATTTCGGGATCGCCTACGGCGCCCCGGCATGACGGAGAGATTTACTCCCCGCCGTTGTGGCGGCCGTCGCCAAGGGAGTTGCCGGACGGCCGCGCTCTTCGGTCAAAACCGCCCCCTACAGCTCCAAAACGTCCACCGCGTCCCCCAGCCGGTCCCGGGCGATCTCGGCGACGTGACGGTGGTGGGTGAACAGGATCGGCTGGACGCTGGCGCCGATCTCGGCCAGCGCGTCGAGGCCGTATCCGGTCCGGGCCTCGTCGAATGTCGAGAACAGATCGTCGCCGATGAAGGGGGCCGGCTCGGCGCGCCCGGCGTAATCCTCCAGGTAGGCGAGGCGCAGGGCGAGGTAGAGCTGGTCGCGGGTACCCTCGCTCATGCCCTCGATCCCGACCAACCCGCCGCCCGCGCGCTGTCCGGCGAGCTTCGGGGTGTCGGCCTCGTCGTAGGTCTGGGCCAGCCCCGCGAAGCCGCCGCCGGTGAGGGCGCGGAACAGGGCTCCGGCCCGGGCGACGAGCGGATCCTGCTGGCCGGCCCGGTGCCGGGCCACCGCCTGGCCGAGGGGTTTTAAAAAAAAACCGCCCCCCCCCCGAACCGGGCGGGGGGGTGGGGGGGGGGGGGGTGGTAAAAAAAAAGGGGGG
>NZ_VRVD01000145.1:0-9093 GCF_008040015.1 Methylobacterium sp. WL18
GGCCTGACGGCGGATCCCGGCGGCGTCACCTGCGACGCGGCCTGCCGGGTCCTGGACGCGGACGGAGCGCCCTGCCCCGACATCTACGCGGCCGGAGACGTGGCCCGCTGGCCGATCCGGCTCTACGGCGACCGGCTGGTCTCGGTGGAGCATTGGGGCAACGCCGTCGAGCAGGCGGCCCACGCCGCCCGCAACATGCTGGCGGCCCCCGAGGACCAGCGCGCCTACGTGCATCTTCCGGCCTACTGGTCCAGCCAGTTCGGGATCAACATCAAGGCCGTGGGTCTCACCGAGGGTGCCGACGCCGTCGCGGTGGTGCAGGGTACGCGCGCGTCCCGGCGCTTCCTCGCGGTCTACGGCCGGGCCGGACGCAGCATCGCGGCGGTCTCGTTCGACCAGGCCCGGTGGCTGCCCGCCTATGCCGAGGCGATCGAGGCGGGCGCCGCCTTCCCGCCGATCCTCGACGCCACGGACCAGCCCCGGATCGAGACCGCAGCGCCGGGCTTCCCGCCGGCGCGCCCCTCCGCCGAGGCCGCCCATGGCTGACCCGATGTCCGACGAGGCCCTGTTCGCCGCCGTGACGGACCCGGCCAACCGGGCCGACCCCTACCCGCTCTATGCCCGTCTGCGGCAGCGCCCGGTCTGGCGCCAGCCGGACGGCAGCTACGTGGTGAGCGGCCACGCGGCGATCCGCGGCCTGATCTTCGATCCGCGCCTCAGCTCGGAGGATCTGCCGCCGCCCCGCCGGCCGCGCACCGGCAACCCGCTCAAGGACCTCATCCTCAACCCGATCAAGAACCGCATCACCGCGACCCACCGGCCGCTGATCTTCCGCGACCCGCCCGACCACGACCGCCTGCGCAGCCTCGTCATGCGCGAATTCTCCATCACCCGGGTGCTCGGCCTGCGCGACCGGATCGCCCGCGAGGTCGATCAGCTCATCGACGCCTGCCGGGGGCGCTCCGAGATCTGCCTGGTGAGCGACCTGTCGTACCCGTTGCCAGTCACGGTGATCTGCGAACTGCTCGGCGTCCCCGAGGCGGACGAGCCGCGCTTCCAGGTCTGGGCGACGCAGCTCGCCACCGCGGTGGAACCGGATGCCCACCACGACGCCGAAACCCGCCGTCAGATCGTCGGGGCCTTCGACGCGATCGCCGCCTATATGCGCGACCTCATCCGCGAGAAGCGCCGGCGCCCGGCCGACGACATGCTCAGCGGGCTGGCCGCGCCCGGTCCGGATGGCCGGAAGCAGCTGAGCGACTTCGACCTGATCGCCACCGCGGTCCTGCTCCTGGTCGCGGGCCACGAGACCACCGTGAACCTCATCACCAACGCGATGCTGACCCTGCTGCGCCACCCGGGCGAACTCGAGCGCCTGCGCGCCGACCCGGAGCGGGCGCCGCAGGTGATCGAGGAGGTGCTGCGCTACGAACCGCCGGTGCATTTTCGGACCCGCAAGGCGTTGGGTTCGATCACCATGGCCGGCGAGACGATCCCGAAGGGCGCCCCGGTGATCCTGCTGTTCGCCGCGGGGAACCGCGACCCGGAACGGTTCTCCGAGCCCGACCGGTTCGATCCGGACCGAGCGGACATCCAGCATTTCGGCTTCGGCGGCGGCCTGCACTACTGCATCGGCGCACCGCTCGCCCGGATCGAGGCCGAGATCGCCCTGGTGGCGTTGAGCCGCCGCCTCGTAGCGCCCCGCCTGCTGCGCGACCCGCCGCCCTACCGGCCTGGCGCGTCGCTGCGCGGGCCGGAGCAGCTCGGGATCGGGATCGACGGGACCGTCTGAGAGCCCGTCGCCCCGGCCGGATTCCGGATGGGTTACGAAACGTGAACCGCCGGAATGTTTCCCGTGAAACATTCACAGGTTCCGGCCCCCGTCCCTGCTGGGACGGAGGAGCCGTCGATCCCGTGCGATCAGCGCCGCACCGGGACCGGACCGTTCATGCCGGGCCAGTCGGAGTAGCCGTTGGCGCCACCACCGTACCAGTAGGGCTTGGGCGCCTCGGCCAGGGGTGCGCCGCTGGCGAGGCGATCGACGAGGTCGGGGTTCGCGATGTAGGGGCGGCCGAAGCTGAACAGGTCGGCCCGGCCTTCGGCCAGCTCGGTCTCCGCGAGGTCGAGGGTCAGCTGGTTGTTGCCGATATACGCGCCCTTGAACCGACGGCGCAGGTCGAGGAAGTCGATCCCGTCCGGAACGTCGCGGGTCTGCTGGGTCACGCCTTCGATCGTGTGGACGTAGAGCAGGCCGAAGCCGTTCAGCGCGTCGACATAGGCGCCGTAGGTGGCGTGCGGATCGGAATCGAGCGGCGTCTCGCCGGGCTGCGTGGTGGCGGGCGAGAGCCGGATGCCAACGCGGGCGCCGCCGCCCCAGACCTCGGTGACCGCCCGGACCACCTCCAGGGGAAAGCGCAGGCGGTTCTCGATCGACCCGCCGTACCGGTCGGTTCGCTTGTTGGTGGAATCGCGGACGAACTGCTCCAGCAGGTAGTTGTTGGCCGAGTGGATCTCGACGCCGTCGAAGCCGGCCCGCTTGGCGTTCTCCGCGGCCCGCCGGTAGTCGGCGACGATTCCGGGGATCTCGTCGGTCTCCAGCGCCCGCGGCGTCTCGTGGGGCTTCATGCCGTCCTGGGTGAACGCGGTCCCCTCGGGCTTGATCGCGGAGGCCGAGACCGGCAATGCGCCGCCCGGCTGAAGATCGGGATGGGAGATCCGGCCGGTGTGCCAGAGCTGCAAGAAGATCCGCCCGTCATTGGCGTGGATCGTCCTCACGATCCGCGACCAGCTCTCCACCTGCGCGTCGGACCAGATCCCCGGGGTGTAGGCGTAGCCGACGCCTTGCGGTGAGATGTTGGTCGCCTCGGAGATGATCAGCCCGGCATTCGCGCGCTGCCCATAATAGTCGGCGGCGAAGTCCGGCGGCACGCCTTCGTCGTTCGAGCGGCTGCGGGTCAGGGGTGCCATCACCACCCGGTTCTTGAGCGTCAGGTCGCCGATGGTGACGGGTTGAAGGATCGGGCTGTTCGGCATGGGGCCTCGCACACGGCATCGCGGAAGGACGATGGCCGAAAACGCCTCGCCCAGGCTCGGAAGGGATGGCCGATAACCCGTCGAGGCCCGTCCGGGGTTCCACGGTCGCGCCTGGATCGGCCGAATCGGCTGCCATCGCAGGCCGGCGGCGCGGAATGCCGCGGGAACCGGCCTCCAGGGCCCGCCTTGCCCTGTCGGTCGCTTGCGAGCGGCGCGGCCTTGGGCGTCGCCGCAGCGGAACTTGACCGTACGGCCGGGCGCTTGCCCTGGCGAGGCCGCACCGCGCGGCTGTGCTTCCCCGATCTGGAGAACCGACCCGATGAAGGCACTCTGCTGGCACGGCAAGAACGATATCCGCTGCGACACGGTGCCGGACCCGGTGATCGAGGATGCCCGCGACGTCATCATCAAGGTGACGAGTTGCGCGATCTGCGGCTCCGATCTCCACCTGATGGACGGCCAGATGCCGACCATGAAATCCGGCGACGTGCTCGGCCACGAGTTCATGGGCGAGGTCGTCGAGGTCGGCCAGGGCTTCACCAAGTTCAGGAAGGGCGACCGCATCGTCGTGCCGTTCAACATCAATTGCGGCGCCTGCCGCCAGTGCAAGCTCGGCAACTGGTCGGTCTGCGAGCGCTCGAACCGCAACGGCGAGATGGCGGCCGCGCAGTTCGGCTACCCGACCGCGGGCCTGTTCGGATACTCGCACCTCACCGGCGGTTATGCCGGCGGGCAGGCCGAGTACGTGCGCGTGCCCATGGCGGACGTGGCGCCCATGAAGGTGCCGGATGGCATGGACGACGAGTCGGTCCTGTTCCTCACCGACATCCTGCCCACCGGCTGGCAGGGCGCCGAGCATTGCGAGATCCAGGGCGGCGAGACCATCGCGATCTGGGGCGCGGGCCCGGTCGGCCTGTTCGCGATCCAGTCGGCCAAGATCATGGGGGCCGGGCGCATCATCGCCATCGACACCGTGCCCGAGCGCCTCGCCCTCGCGAAGAAATCCGGCGCCACCGACGTCATCGACTTCATGAACGAGGACGTGTTCGAGCGGATCCGTGAGATCAGCAAGGGCCAGGGCGCCGACGGCGTCATCGACTGCGTCGGCATGGAGGCGAGCGCGGGCCATGGCGGCCTCACCGGCGTGCTCTCGACCCTCCAGGAGAAGCTGACCTCCACCGAGCGGCCCTACGCGCTGGCCGAGGCGATCAAGGCGGTGCGCCCCTGCGGCATCGTCTCGGTGCCGGGCGTCTATGGCGGCCCGGTACCGGTCAACATGGGCTCGATCGTGCAGAAGGGCCTGACCCTCAAGAGCGGCCAGACCCACGTGAAGCGCTACCTGGAGACGCTGACCAAGCTGATCCAGGAGGGCAAGTTCGACATGACGTCGATGATCACCCACCGGTCCACGAACCTCGCCGACGGCCCGGACCTGTACAAGACCTTCCGCGACAAAAAGGACGGCTGCGTGAAGGTGGTGTTCCACCCGAACTGAGCCCGATTGCGGCGCGCCCGCCGCCGCCGAGACGGCCCCGGTCGCCAGAGACCGGGGCTTCGACCGTCGCTTTATCCCAGGACCAATCCCGTATGACGATGCCGGCCGCCCGCACCCTGCTGCCCCTCCTCCTCTGCACCCTCGCCGGATCGGCCCTGGCGCAGGAGCCCGTGGCCGCCACCTCGCCGCCGCCGGCCGGCTCGACCGCGCTGACGCAGGTTGCGCACTTCCAACATCAGGTCACCGGCGTGACAGTGGCGCAGGACGGCCGGATCTTCGTGAACTTCCCGCGCTGGACCGAGGATTCGCCGGTGTCGGTGGCGGAGCTGAAGGACGGCAAGCCGGTCCCCTACCCCGATGCCGAGTGGAATGCCTGGCGCAACGCCCGCAAGGACGAGGTCGACCCAAAAACCCACTTCGTCTGTGTACAGAGCGTGGTCGCCGACCGGCAGGGCCGGCTCTGGGTCGTCGATGCCGCCGCCCCCGCGATGGCGGCCGTGGTCAAGGATGGCCCGAAGCTCGTGGCGATCGACCTGAAGACCAACACGGTCGCCAAGACGATCGCGTTCGACCCGACGGTGGCCCCGCAGGGCTCCTACCTGAACGACGTGCGGATCTCGCCCGACGGCAAGACCGCCTACCTCACGGATTCCGGCGCGGAGGGCGCCCTGGTGGTGGTCGACATCGAGTCCGGGACGGCCAAGCGGCTGCTCGCGGGCGTGCCTGCGACCATGCCCGATCCGGCCGTGACGGTGACGTATGACGGCAAGCCCCTGCGGCGGCCGGACGGGCGCGGCGTCGCGTTCTCGGCCGACGGCATCGCCCTCTCACCGGACGGCAAGACGCTGTACTGGCAGGCGATCAAGGGTAAGGTTCTGTACAGCCTGCCGACCGACGCGCTGACCGGCTGGGTCACGGCATCGCTGGTGCCGGAGATGCTGGCCGACAAGACCCTCACCGGCAAGGTCGTCACCGTGGGCGAGAATGGGCCAGCCGACGGTCTGCTCATCGATCGCGACGGCAGCCGCCTATACGTGACGTCGCCGCAGGACGATTCGATCAAGGTCCGCGATCTCGCGTCCAAGGATTCTGGGGTGACCACGCTGATTCAGGATCCGCGCCTGCGCTGGCCGGACACGTTCAGCCAGGGGCCGGACGGGACCGTCTACGTCACGACCTCGCACATCCAGGATTCCGCCTTCTACAAGGAGGGCGCCCCGGTCGCGCTCCCGACCGAGCTGTGGAGCTTCAAGCCGGTTGCGGCTCCGCGCTGAGCCCGTCACACGCCCGACGTCTGTCGGCGCCGGGCCGGAAGCTCATCACCCAATATGGGGCAGGACCACGCAACGAGATTGCTTGTACATCGCGAATGGCGTCGCAACAGATAAATTCACTTTACGTCACCATAAATACAAATCCCCCTGTTTATCATTCATAATCTTGGGTCATAGAACGTCCGATATTTTAAAGACCGCTCTTCGACCATTTAAAATTGAATACCGGTCCGGTCGTGACATGAAGTCAGATCTGTCAGTCGAAAAATACAAACAGAAACAATTCCATCTCCAACACAAATTACGATATCGGCCACCTATTCATGATGGGGAGGCACATGGTCCGGCAGCTTCCCGATCGACACCATCAAAATCAATTTTATAAGATTCGAGATTTCGTAACAGGGATTATATGAGCGATGAACTTGCTGTTCGATAAGGATCTCCGCTCGAAAGTGGAGGCCCTGGACCGGTCTCAGGCCGTCATCGAATTCGCCCTCGACGGCACGATCCTGACGGCCAACAAGAACTTCCTCGACGCGGTCGGCTACAGCCTCGACGAGATCCGCGGCCAGTCCCACCCGATGCTGGTCGCCCCGGCCATCCGGGAGACGGACGCCTACCGCGCGTTCTGGGCGGCGCTCCGGCGCGGCGAGTTCCAGGCGGGCGAGTTCAAGCGCATCGGCAAGGACGGCCGCGAGATCTGGCTGCAGGCGACCTACAATCCGATCCTCGACCGCCGCGGCAAGCCGATCAAAGTCGTCAAGTTCGCCGCCGACGTCACCGCGCAGGTGATGCGCACCATCGCGTACGAGGGGCAGATCGCGGCGATCAACCGGTCGCAGGCGGTGATCGCGTTCGCCCTGGACGGCACGATCCTGACCGCGAACGAGAACTTCCTCACCACCCTGGGATATCGGCTGGACGAGATCCAAGGCCGCCACCACGGCCTGTTCATCGACCAGACCGAGCGCGACAGCGCCGCATACCGGCGCTTCTGGGAGGATCTGGGCCGCGGCGAGAGCCGGATGGCCGAGTACAAGCGCCTCGCGAAGGGTGGGCGCGAGGTCTTCATCCTGGGCAGCTACAACCCGATCTTCGACCGTGACGGGCGCGTCATCACGATCGTCAAGTTCGCCACCGACGTCACCGCCGCGGTGCTGGAGCGCCGGCGCCGGGCCGACCTTCAGAGCGCCCTCGCGCGCGACCTCACCGCGATCGCGGAGGCCGCCTCCGGCGTCTCGCAGCAGGCCGGACAGGCCGCCCAATCATCGACGCACGTCTCCGGCGACATCCAGATGGTGGCCTCGGGCGCCGAGGAACTGGCCGCCTCGGTCTCCGAGATCAGCGCGCAGGTCGTGCAAGCATCCGAGATCTCCGGGCAGGCCGTGAGCCAGGCCCGGGAGACGCAGCGGATCATCGCCGGCCTCAGCGCGTCGGCCGCCCAGATCGGCGAGGTCGTCGCGCTGATCCAGAGCATCGCGGCGCAGACCAACCTGCTGGCGCTCAACGCCACCATCGAGGCGGCCCGGGCCGGCGAGGCGGGCCGGGGCTTCGTGGTGGTCGCCGCCGAAGTCAAGGAGCTGGCCAACCAGACCGCCCGGGCCACCGAGCAGATCGGCGCGCACATCTCCGGGAGCCAGGAGGCCACCCGGGGCGCCGTGGCGGCGATCGACGCGATCCAGGGCACGATCGTGCGGCTCAACGAGGTCGCCACCGCGATCTCGACCGCGGTCGAGGAGCAATCCGCCGTCACCCGCGAGATGTCGGCGAGCATGCAGGCGGCCGCGCAGGGCGTCGGCTCGATCACCGGCAGCCTCGATCTGATCGCCCGATCCGCCCGGCAGGCGGACGGCGCCACGCAGCAATTGCGCGCCGCCGCACAGGACGCCACTTGACCGCCTGCGGGACCGCGACCCGGTTCCCGACGACCCGGAGGACGATCCGAGACCCCCATGTGCAACCTCTACAGCCTGCGCACCGGCCCCGCCGGGCTGCGCCGCGCCTTCGGAACCGTCGGCGACCGCACCGGCAACCTGCCGCCGCTGCCCGCGATCTTCCCCGACCAGATGGCCCCGGTGGTCTGGAACGGGCCGGAGGGCCGGGAACTCGCCCTGATGCGCTGGGGCATTCCCGGCCCGAAGGCCTTCGGCGAGCACCCCGTCACCAACGTCCGCAACGCCGCGAGCCCGCACTGGCGCCCCTGGCTGGGCCCGGCCCACCGCTGCCTGGTGCCGGCCAACGCGTTCAGCGAGTACGCCGACGCGAAGCCGCGCAAGATCCCGGTCTGGTTCGCCTGCGACGAGGACCGTCCGCTCTTCGCCTTCGCGGGGATCTGGCGGCCCTGGACCGGCGTGCGCGGGACCAAGCGGGAGAACCCGGACCGCGTCCCCGAGGAGCACCGGCTGTTCTCGTTCCTGACCACGGAGGCGAACGGGGTCGTCGGCCCGGTCCACCCCAAGGCGATGCCGGTCGTCCTCACCGAGCCGGAGGAATGGGCGGCCTGGCTGGAGGCTCCGACCGCCGAGGCGCTCAAGCTGCAGCGCCCGTTGCCGGATTCGGCCCTGCGCGAGGTGGCCCGGGGCGAGCGCTCGGACGGCGCCGCGCCGGATGCCGAGCCCGAGGCGTGACCGCGGGCTGCGGCGTTCCGGTCACTGGATCGAGCCGCCGTCGGGCGTCTGAAGAAGCCGCAGGGCCTCGCCCAGCACCGCGTGCAGGTCGGCCGCGCCCTGCAGGCTGAGGGGAA
The DNA here is from genome assembly GCF_008040015.1 of Methylobacterium sp. WL18. Taxonomy (NCBI): domain Bacteria; kingdom Pseudomonadati; phylum Pseudomonadota; class Alphaproteobacteria; order Hyphomicrobiales; family Methylobacteriaceae; genus Methylobacterium; species Methylobacterium sp. WL18. The sequence goes on from NZ_VRVD01000145.1 coordinate 8,549, forward strand.
GCCCGACCCGCTGACCGAGGATCGTATCGAGGACGACCATGGCGAGGTCCTCGCCGACGAGCAGGCTTGGCTTCGGCAGGCAGAGCGGCAGGACGAAGTCGCCCTCCGTCTCGCCGAGGACGTCGATGGCGTCGCCAGGTCGAAAGGGCTTGGTCTTGTCGTTCATCGCGGCCTGACCTCGCGGGCATGTCCGGTATGACGGATGAAACGCTACGCGATCGGGAGCCCGCGGGCCAGCCTCGGGCGAGGGCGATTACCTCGGAGGATGATGCGTCAGCGCTCCCCGTCCGGGAGGCGCCGCGTCCGGACCGTCAGCGTGTCGATCTCCAGGGATCGGACCTTCAGGGATCCCACCTCCAGAGAGTCCACCTGCAGGGAGTCCACCTGCAAGGCCCCGACCCGGGCGCGGCCGACCGACAACCGGCCGATCGCGAAGGCGCCCAGCGCCACCGCGCCGAAGGCCAAGGCCCCGATCGCCAACGCCCCCACCGCGGAGGCGCCGACCGCCCCGGCTCCAACGGCTCCGGCTCCGATGGCCCCTGCCC
>NZ_VRVD01000146.1:0-9066 GCF_008040015.1 Methylobacterium sp. WL18
GGGTGATCCTGCTCTCGGGGGTGGGATTCGATTTTCGGGACGGGGACGAAAACGACCAGGGCGATCAGGGGCTGACGCCGAGGGCGACGATTTCCTCGTAGGTCGTGGCTCTGATCCAGATCTGCCGGCCGGACCGCTTCGTGCAGGTGACGTAAGCCCCCTCCCGATGCTCGTCCGGATACGTGTCGCCGGGCACCCACTCATCATCTGCGCGATCAAGGGGAAGCGTGAACCTCCGCGGCTTGCGGGGCAGCAGCCCGAGCCGGGCCTCGTAGCGGCGACGCCCGGCGTTCTCGGGGTCGAGCTCGTTCAGGGCGTCGATGTAGTTCACGGGCACGAGCTCGCCGTTGACGAGCCTGTGGTGGGAGCCGCCGCGGCAGACCGGATCGCGCATGAAAACGATGGTGCCGTCGGGCGCGTCGACCGCGGTGATCCGGCGGTACGTGATCGCGGTTTCGGTCTCCGTCCGCGTGATCTCCAGGGTCGGGAACGCCTGCCCAACGTCGAGTCGGCCGTTCTTGGGGGCGACCGGGTGGAGGGTGACAAAGTTGGGTGTCGTGATCTTCGGCATCGTTGGGGGCACTCCGTCAAATCCGCTGATTGACGGATTCTCCCACCCGACCCTGCATATTGGAATGGCATTGGGGCGATAAAGGACGCCCTGCGACAACTCGTATTAAGTGATACCATCAATACACCACTTAATCGGATGGGCGCTCCAGGCCATCGTCGCGAATTATTATACTTTTTGTAAAAATTCAGGGCCCTTGCGGATCAGCGGAACAGGTCTAACATCTGATTCGTCTCAACCGCATCTTCCGGTCTCGCCATGAAACACGACGTACTACGCACTGGCGAGGTGATCCTCAAGCTGAAGACGGCATGTGCCGATGCGGGCGGGCAGACTAACTGGGCAAAGTCACAGGGTATCAGCGCGCAGTACGTAAGCGACGTCCTCCACGGTCGTCGTCCGCCTGCGAATGCCATCCTCCGGGGTCTCGGGCTGCAGCGTGCGGAGCCGATGTACGTCCCCAGGGAGCCCGAGGACGTCACTCTCTATGACGCCGACGGCCTGACGCTCCTGACTGCCCAGCGCGTCTTCGACTGAACCCACCACACCGACCAGACCAGATCAGCAGAGGTGCACCCCGTGAACCATCAGATCCAGAACCTCCGTTTCGGCCACGAGCCGGGTGCGCCCCTCGGCGTCGTCAACGTCCGCGTGTCCGGGCGTGAGGCGGGGCTCGACGCTCTCGCCGCGTCCATCCTCGCGCTGGGCCTGATCCAGCCGCTGGTCGTCGTCCCCGGTGAGGGCGGGATCGCATACGTGGTCGACGGGAATCGGCGCTTGGCCGCGCTGCGGGCCCTCGTCGCCGAGGAGAAGCTCCCCTCCGACCGCGAGGTCCCCGTTACCGTCCGCGAGGCGGCGCTCGCCCGGGAGATCGGGCTCGGCGCCAACATCAATCAGGCGCCGATGCACGATGCCGACCGGGTGCAGGCGTTCGCCGAACTGCGGCGCTCGGGCGCCAAGGAGAAGGACATCGCCGTCCGGTTCGGCCAGCCGGTCGCGCAGGTCCGGAAGCTGCTCGCGCTCGGTGGCGTGTCGCCTGCGGTGCTCGATGCATGGCGCGCCGGTAAGGTCAGCGAGGACACCGTGAAGGTCTTCACGATGGCCCTGCATGCCGATCAAGACCGCGTGCTGGAGAAAGGGCTGAAGAGCCCGGGCAGCCTGTATGCCTGTTTCGTCAAGCGCGATCTCGGACTCGATCAGGATGTCTCGGGGCTGCTCGCCTACGTCGGGACCAAGGCGTTCAAGGCCGCCGGCGGCCACGTCGTCGAGGACCTTTTCGGCGGAAGCAACGCGGTGTCCGACCCGGTCCTGCTCGCCCGCCTCGCGGATGAGCGCCTGGAGGCCGAGTGCGAGCGCCGGCGCCGTGAAGGTTGGGCCTGGGTCGCCAAGGCCACGGACTTGCCGATGGGCTGGCGCTGGTCGTGGCCCCAAGTGAAGCCGGCGGAGCGTCCGCTGTCGTCCGAGGAGCAGGCCCGTCTCGCCGAGATCGAAACGTGGCTGGATTCCGACGACGAGGGGGAAGAGGCGTCCGACGAGCAGATCCGCGCCGCCCACGACGAGGCCGAAGCGCTTCGTGACAAGGGTTTCATCCAGCCGGGTCCCGCTGATCGCGCCCGCTCCGGGAGCGTGATCCTGCTCGGTCGCGACGGCAAGATCGAGGTCACCGAGTACGTCATCCGCCCCGAGGATGTCCCCGCGGTCGCGCCGAAGGACGACAAGCCGGCCGAGCCCGAGGAGAAGGGCCTGCCGATTTCCCTGGTCGAGACACTGTGCGGTACCGCGACCGAGGCAGTGCAGGCGGCGCTCGGTTCGTCGCCGACCGCCGGCCTGGTGGCGCTGCTGGCCGGGGCAATGTGCGCGAACCACTGGGCGGCGCCTATGAAGGTGCGGCTCGACGGCCTCGGGGGGCAGGCCTCGTCGCTCCACGACAAGGAATCGTTCCAGGACCTCGTCGCCCGGCTGTCCACGATGTCGGTCGACGAGCTTCTCGTGATCGCGGCCGGTGTCGCCGCCCGGGGCGTCCAGACGCTGCACCGCGAGCACGGGACGCGGCCCCTCGCCCCGTCGGAGCGTGCGAGCGTTCAGGCGCTGATGGGCCTTCCGGACCCCTCGGCCATGCAGGACGCGCTGCTCGCCAAGTTCGATGGGGAGGCCTTCTTCAAGTCGGCTCCCAAGGCCGTCACGCTGCAGATCGTGGGGGAGGTCCTCGGCGAGGCAGAGGCCAGGCGCGTCAAGGACAAGAAGAAGAAGGAACTCGTCGAGTTCGCGGTCTCGTCGATCTTGCCGACGGGCTGGCTCCCGGCCGAGCTCCGCCACCCCGGCTACGCCGGCCCCGGCGCTGTCGGCATCGAGCCGGCTCCCCAGGCCCTGGCCGCCTGAGGAGGCACCCATGCCCGTCAATGCCCCAAGCTTCGTCGACGGGCTCGTCGCCCTGGACGCTTCCCAGACGCGCAAGCGCCTCGCCGCGGCGCTGGCCGAGGCGCGCCTCCACGCTCAGTGGACCGCGGGCCCGAGCGGCGACGGCATCGCCGAGGCCATTCGGCACGTCGATGGCGTCCTTCTCGAAGGTGCACGCTGGGCGATCAAGCGCCTCGACGATGCCCTGCTCGCCTCCCGCTCCGCACCGGCCCGTCAGGAGACGCTGGCGGAGGCGCACGCCGCCGTCGTGGCCGCCCTCGACCGCGACGACGACCCGATCACGCCCGTCGTGCCGAGGACGCCCGATTCGTCTCGGGCGCGTTCGGCCGGCGCAGCGAGGCCCCGCCGCCTGGCTGCTGAGGGCCTACGTCGACGCGCCCGGCGGCAGGGGCGCTCCACCTGCTCAAGCATCCCCAACATGAAGGAGAGCGCCCGTGCGCCTGAACGACGACATCAGTTACGCCGCCAGCAAAGCCATCGCGCGGGTCTTGAAGACCGACGACCTGAACCGCGCCGGTGATGTCCTCGACCGCCTGGAAGCCGATGGCTTTGCCGTCCTGCCGATGATGCGTCGGGGCATGGCTGAGAAGTTCACCGAGGCTGTGCGGACCGGGGACTGGCGCGGTATCAGCGATTGGGACTGGAAGGCGTGGTCCCGGGCCGTGCACGCCGGCTACATCTCCAGGGATACGGTCTCCGAAAAGTCGTCCGTCATGGGCAACGTGTTTGCCCTGACGCCCGCGGGCGAGGATGCGATCCGTCGGTTCGTCGACGCCGTCGATCTGACCCAGGCGGCGGTCAGCGCCGGCAGCGACGCGCTGGAGCAGGCCATCGAGGCGGATGAGGGTCGCTACGTCTACGCCGTGAGCGGCCGGGACCATGCGGTCGATCCGCGGGCCCTGGCGGTGCGGGATCTCATCGAGGCAAACCGGCTCTACGCCATGGCCGTAGCGACCCTCGGACTTGAGGCGGCGGACTTGATCCTGCAGCACATGCCGATGCCGGACGTCGGGGCGGCCGCCTGATGGCGCTGACGCACGCAATCGTCGACCGGGGGACGTCGTTAATCGTCTCCCGGCACGGGTCGCTCACCTTGGCGCGGAAGGCATGGCGCCGGCATGCGACCGTGCTGCAGGGCGGCCGCATCGTGCTGTTGCCGTGGGCGGCCCGGCACATGGTCGTGCCACTCAGTGTCGCCAATGCCGCCTTGGCCCGGCTCCGGAGCTCGCCCGTGCAGCGTGTCACCGCATCGTCGCACCCCCACGTGCACAGGGCCTTCGGGATCGTGGCCGAGGACGCAGGGGAATCCCCGCGTTTCGAGTACCTCGTGCCCCGCGCGTTCGAGCACCGCCTCGGGCAGGCCGAGGTTGCCCTAGGGGAGCTAGACGAAGCCGGATTCGAGACGCTCTGCCTCGGATCGCCGAGCGCCGTCCGGGCCCTGATCGGTCGCGACGAGGGACGTCGGGCCGCGGCGGATCTCCTCGCTGGCTTCTTCTCGGACTGGCACCCGCTGACGCATGCCGGCGTTGCCCCATCGCCAAGGCCGTCCGCCTGATCCCCGAGATCCCATGAACCCGTTCCCCCCGTGTCGCCTGCCGCCCGCCGTCGTCGGTGTCTGCCGCGCCCTCGATGGCGTCCTGACGCTGCCCGAGGCCGGCCCGGCTCCGGACGGCGATCTCTCCCTGGCGGATGTCCTGGCCGTGCATGCGCGGATGCTGGCCGCGTCGGTGGAGGAGGCCGCGCCGGGGCTGATGCATGCCGTCCGTGAGCCGGTCATGCAAAGCAGTCGTTAACCAATATCGACGCTTCCTCTTGCAGCCATCCCCTCTACATCTTGCCCAAACGTCAGGTGTGGGTTAAATTGACCAGCGCAGCACGTTAACTGTACGGGCACGTCGCGCTTTTAATCTTCGATGGCCATGCGCTATCTCTTGCTCACGCCCAACGGGCACAACAGCAGGAGAGCGCCATCATGGCGGAGCGGAAGTTCAAGAAGCCCCCGAAGGTCGTGGTCGTCGATCTCGCCAAGCCGGTGCCGGCCGAGATCTTCATGCGCGAGATGTGCCGCAAGTCGCATCTGACGATGGAGGCGCAGGTCGGGCTCACGATCCAGGAGCAGACCGATTACATCGCCAGGGAGATCGCCGCGCACGAGTTCGTGTTCGCGATCCACCAGGCGCCGCACAGTCCGATCCTGAAGTGGATCAAGGGTCGCGATGCCGCGGACGCCAAGGGAGGCTTGGGCGCCATCCCCCCCGCGAAGGGGACGGCGTTCTTCATGCCCAACGAGGGTCTGGCCGAGGCCTTCCTCCTGCTCCACGGGAAGGGCCTGATCGCCGACATGATCCGTGCAGATGACCGGCGGGATGCGGGAGGCATCCTTTCCTCCATCACTCCCGACCTCTTCACCAGGAGCGTCATCGAGCATTTCCACGGGCCTCAGACCGGTCCCGTGACCGATCCCGTTTAGCCCTCCCACACGACGGGATTCGTCGTGGCGCCGTCCGGGCAGTCCTCTGCCCGGGCCGGCCGGAATTCCCGCCCACCGCAGCCCATGCAGACGTACTTCTCGACGCTGGGGCCCTCCTCGGACCACCCCCGGCGATCCTCGGCCGACAAGGTCGCAAGGTACTCCCGCATGCGGGCGACCTCGCTTTCCGCCTCGGCCCGCGTCACCGCGTAGGACACCCACCCGCATGCCAGGCAGGTGACCTCGCAGGGGCCGATCTCCCGCTCACGCCTCGCCATCCTCATCCTCCTGTGGCTCGCCCAGCAGGCGCTCTTCGGGAATCGTGGGCGTGGCTGCGAGGCGCTCCATGATCTGCCCCAGGCTGATCGGCGCGTACGACCAGCGGTCGACACCGACGTCGCAGGACTGGGAGGTGTCCGGGAGGCGTCCGTGAGTATGCCCGAATAGCTGAAGGCTCCCGCGGAACGCACCGGCCCAGGCGCGCATCGGGTAGTGAAAAAGCACAACCCGGGTCCCCTCGACCTTGGGTGTCGCGAGGTCCTGCCGGGAGTACCATGGCAGGTCGAGGACCCGCTTCTTGTCGTGGTTGCCCCGGATGAGGTGCTTGCGACCGCGCAGGCGCCGAAAGATCGCCTGGCATCGCTCCGGGGTGGCGCCCATCGCGAAATCGCCGAGGTGGTAGACCTCGTCGCGCGGGCCGACGACCGCGTTCCATGCCGCGATCAGCGCCTCGTCGTGTTCCTCGATGGAGGCGAACGGGCGCCCGGCCATCGACAGGACCCCCTTGTGGCCGAAGTGGGTGTCGGCGGTGAAAAAGGTCTTCATCGGGGCAGCCTCCATGATGGGGCTGCGCGCACTGCGTCACGCCCCGGGGATGGGTCTCGTCGGTAAGCGGGGGGTGTGTATTCGTTTCACGATGGCCTCGTGGGCTGGCTGAATCCTGAAGATCGCAGCTCTCATGCCGCGGCGCAAGGGATAACCGATCAGATTGTTATGCAATCCACAGACTATGCCAAGTCGCCTGTGCATGTATTAACAAACTACTAATGTATAAAATTGTCATCATTGAACATAAGGACGGCCGATTTATCGAATTTGTATCTATCGTGCGCATAAGACGCCCGATTTCGTCCTAACGTAGTCATGGACATCGATCGCTCGTCTCTTAACGACGAGCGGCGGAACGGTCGAGCGCGGCCGCCTCGCGCGCATAGGCATCGAGCACCGCAGCGACCCAGGCCTCCATGCCTCGCGCCTTCAGGTCTAGCCGCTGCGCCTTCGCGTAGACTTTGCGGGTGATGTCCTCCAAGCGCGCGTCCTCGTCGTCCCTCTTGCCCGTCTTATGCGCCAGGATGGCGCTCGCCGCGCCGCCGAGCTCCTCCTCGGCCAGGAACGATCCGAGGGTGCGCCGGACGTCGTGGGGCGTCCAGATGCGGATGCGGTGGGCCTTGAACAGGTCCACCTCCCGCAACGTGACAGCATCCTTCTTTCCCGCCTTCGCCTTGCCCTGCAGGCGGTACAGCATTTGGTTCAGGCCGTCGGACGTCACGTGCTTGCCCAGGGCTCGGGACGGAAACGCCCACTCGCTGTCCTCGCCCTCGTCGAAACGGCTCAGCGCCTCAAGCGCCGCCGGTGGAATCGGCAGGGCGTGCGGGCGCGGGCTCTTGCCGCCCTTCATGTCGCCGGACGACCACGTCCACACTTCCCACCCGGGGCGCCCCGGCATCGGGATGACCCGGTCCCTTCGTGTGGCCGCCAGGGCGCCGGTCCGCTGCGCGGTCAACACCACGGCCCACAATGACTTGAGCATTCCGGCCGACGTCTCCTGGTCGGTCGTGCCGAGGACGCGGTGACGCTCGGCCAGGGCGAGGGTTCGCCCAAGCTCGGACAGGGTCGGCTCGTGGTCGCGCGTGCTGGCGGCATACTCGATGGACCAGCCCTGCCACCACGGCGTCTTGCCGAGGCGGCTGAGGCGCCGGTGGTACTTCCAGGCCCACGTCAGCATCGCCTTTCCCTGGTTCACGGCCCGGGCGGCGGTGGAGACCGAGTTGGCCTTGGCGATCCTGTCGCGGATCTCCTCCAGCACATCGATGTCGAGTCGGGCGAGCTCCCATGTCGAGATCCGCTCGAACGCCGGGTGGCGCAGGTATCCCTCGTACTGCTCGGCCCATCCCGGCTTCAGCTTGGGCAGGCGGGTGGCGAGGTACGCATCCACCAGGTCGCGCCACTGCCAGGGGCCGTCCCGGCGCCGGTCCTCGTCGGACTGCTCCACGACCTCTTCCGGGAAGGCGGCCTCGACGGACAGCCCGACGTCGTCCGTCTGGGCGATGGCCTCGGCGTAGATCTCCAGGCTCGCCCGGGGATTCCGACCCGACCTGAGGTCGAGGCGGGCCTGCTGGGCGGCCGCGCGGGCGGCGGGGACCGGCAGCGCATCCATGTCGCCGAGGCGCACGGTCCTCGCCTCCGTCTTGAGGAGCCATGCCCCGCCGAGGGGGCCGACGCGGAGCAGGAGGCCGGTGGTCGCGGTGTCAGCCCACTCGATCCCGCGGCCCGGGACCTTGCTCGTCGCGATGAGCCGGCGGGCCCTTTTCAGGTGGTCCGCTGTCAGGTTGACACGTTCGCGGGTCCACGTGTTCTGGGTCGCCAAGGTAGCTCTCCGAGGGCTGATACCAGCCTGATACCAGCCAGCCCCCGAGAGGGATGGCAAGGAGTCGGAGTGCGCAAGCGGCGGTTAAGTCACGGAAATCATTGGCGCAGGGTTAAGAATTCGGGCTCGATACTTGGGTTCGAAAGGTAGATGTCCGGCTTCCCAAGCTGAATGTCGTCGGTTCGATCCCGATCGCCCGCTCCAACTAACTTTCCAAGACCGTTGTACGCACGTACCCCGCTTGGTTTCCCGAGGATTGGTAAAAACCTGGCTTCGCGGCCCGGTGGGTCGGCTTCAGGCTCGTTTCCGTCCGTGATTTCCGAGCCGCGAATAGCTCTGCGTCGTCGAGATCCGTGTGGGGGCTGTGGCTGACCGGATGCGGTTTCGGTCGGGCTTGCGGGCTCGGTGAGCGCCCCGGCTGTGAAAGCCGTGTCCCAGGCCTGTCCCGGTGCGCAGGCCTCGATCCGCTCGCGCCGGTCGGAGACCGATTGGGCATGGGGCCGACCCACGGACCTGCGGATCGCCTTGACCGACGCGGTGACGCTCTACCCCGGTGACACCCCAACGGTCCCGTGAGGCAGCATCGCACGATCTCGTCGGGTTCCGGTCGCCAAGCCATCGGTTCCGTCCAGGGTCGGCTCGAAATTCATACGTCAGGGCGGACCGGTCCCAGGGGACCGATCCTGTGCGACAGGCCCGCCCCGGGCTGTTCAGAACCTGACCGTGAAGGCGCCCTTTGCGGCGTGGTCCTGGGCGCGGGCGCCGATCTGGCCGGTGTAGGACAGGCCCAAGCTCGCCGCCGGGGAGAGCAGCACCGATAGGCCGGCCTCGGCGACCAGGGCGTCGCGGTCGATCGGCAGGCCCGCGCTGACGAACCGGGCGCCGGTGCCCCGGAACGCCAGAACCGCGCTCGGCACGCCGTCGCCTAAGGTGCGCCGGTACCCGGCGAGCGCGTGCACC
>NZ_VRVD01000147.1:0-9042 GCF_008040015.1 Methylobacterium sp. WL18
GCGGCAGCCGGTCGCCCGGGCGCAGGCGCCCCGAGGCGATCTCGCCGGCCACCGCGTCCGCGACGGTGCGATAATCCGAAGCCCGCATCATTGCTCCGAGTGCAATGTTTCGATTGATCCGAGATATCTATCGGTTCAATCCTGCGCCCGCAATCCCGGCCGGACTGCGTCCCGTCACCGGAACCTACGCCATGTCGATCGTCACCCTGCCGTCCGCGGCCACGCCTGCGCGCTCCGCGAGCCGGTCCGCCGTCCCATCCCTGCTGGGTCTCTGGCTCCAGCGCATCCGGACCCGGAGGTTGCTCGCCGCCCTGCATCCGGACCAGCTGCGGGATGCCGGCATCGAACCCTGGCACCTGCGCCGCGAAATCCGGAAGCCGTTCTGGAGAGGATGACCGGCCCTGCGGCGGCTGCGGGTGCCCGGTCCGTTCCACGGACCTATATGCGGGTGGAAGATCCTTCCTCCCGCCGTTCCTCCTGCATCGAATCCCGCATGACCGACGACACCGTGCCCCCGGCCGGGTCCGCACACCCGGCCGAGCGCCCCGGGCTGCTCGCCACCTATCGGCGCCTCTGGCCGCACCTGTGGCCGCACGGCCGGCCCGACCTGCAGCGCAGGGTGTTCCTGGCGTTCGGGCTGCTGCTCGCGGCCAAGCTCGTGACCATGGTGACCCCGTTCACCTTCAAGTGGATCACCGACGCGCTGGTAGCCGCGATCGGTGGGAAGGACGCGCCGCTGCCCACGGGCCTGTTCGCGGCCCCGATGCTGCTCATCGCCCTCTACGGTGTGTCGCGGATCGCCATGTCGGCGCTGACCCAGGTGCGCGACGGGCTGTTCGCCAAGGTGGCGATGCACGCGGTGCGCCGCCTGGCGCTCCGGACTTTCGAGCACATGCACCGCCTGTCCCTGCGCTTCCACCTGGAGCGCAAGACCGGCGGTCTCACCCGGGTGCTCGAGCGCGGCCGCGCCGGCATCGAGGAATTGTCGCGCCTGATGGTGCTGACTTTGGTGCCGACCATCGTCGAGTTCGCGCTGGTGCTCGGCGTCCTCGCCTACGAGTTCGACTGGCGCTACGCGCTGGTGGCGTTCCTCACGGTCGGGGCCTACCTGGCCTTCACCTATAAGGCGACCGAGTGGCGGATCGCCATCCGCCGCCGGATGAACGCCTCGGATACCGACGCGAACACCAAGGCGGTCGACTCGCTGCTCAACTACGAGACGGTGAAGTATTTCGGCGCGGAGGCCCGCGAAGCCGCCCGCTACGACGTGTCGATGGCGAAATACGAAAAGGCCTCGACCCAGACCTACGTGTCGCTGGCCGTGCTTAATGCCGGCCAGGCGGTGATCTTCACCATCGGGATGACGATCGTGATGTGGCTCGCGGCCCGGGACATCCTGGCCGGGCGCACGACGATCGGCGGCTTCGTGCTGGCCAACACCCTGCTGGTGCAGTTGTCGATGCCCCTGAACTTCATGGGCATGATCTACCGCGAGATCAAACAGGCGCTGATCGACATCGACGACATGTTCCGCATCCTCGGGCAGAACCCCGAGATTGCCGACCGGCCCGGCGCCGCGCCGCTGAGCGTGGCGGGCGGCACGGTGCGGTTCGAGGACGTGCGCTTCGCCTACACGCCGGAGCGGCCGATCCTGCGCGGCGTCTCGTTCGAGATCCAGGCCGGCCAGACGGTGGCCGTGGTCGGCCCCTCGGGGGCGGGCAAGTCGACACTGTCGCGGCTGCTGTTCCGGTTCTACGAGCCGTCGGCCGGCCGGATCAGCATCGACGGTCAGGACATCGCCGCGGTGACCCAGGAATCGCTGCGCGCGGCGATCGGCATGGTCCCGCAGGACACGGTGCTGTTCAACGACACGATCGGCTACAACATCCGCTACGGTCGCTCGGACGCCACCGATGCGGAGTTGCGCGAGGCGGCCCAGCTCGCCCAGATCGACCGCTTCGTCTCCGGCCTGCCGGAGGGTTACGACACGCCGGTCGGCGAGCGCGGCCTGAAGCTGTCGGGCGGCGAGAAGCAGCGGGTCGCCATCGCGCGGACCATCCTCAAGGCCCCGCCGATCCTGGTGCTCGACGAGGCGACCTCGGCGCTGGATTCCTTCACCGAGGCCGAGATCCAGTCGGCGCTCGACCGGGTCAGCCGCGGGCGCACCACCCTGGTGATCGCCCACCGGCTGTCCACGGTGGTCAATGCCGACGCGATCCTGGTGCTCGACCACGGCCGCATCGCCGAGCGCGGCACCCATGCCGAATTGCTGGAGGCCGGCGGCATCTACGCGGCGCTCTGGGACCGCCAGCGCGAGGCCGACGCGGCGCTCGAAGTGCTTCAGCGCGCCGACACCCCGGTCCTGCCGATCCGGGCCGGGCGCGGGGCCGTGCCGGCGACGGAACCGGCGGAGTAGTCACGCGGGGGCGGATTACTTCTCCGGCTGTATTCGTTATACTGCGCTGAACGGCCCATCACGAAGGCCGCGCTGCGAATCGGCTTAGGCCGTCCGGTCGGGGGAGACATCGATGTTGAAGGGCCTGATCGCGGCCGGCGCCATGCTGGTCGCCCTCGGCGGCACCGTCCGGGCGGAGGATGTCGTCCGGCTCGGCAACCTGAAATTCGCCCATTACGGCGCCATCTCCTACATGAAGGAGATCGCCCCGAAATACGGCCTGAAGATCGACGAGCGCCAGTTCGCCAAGGGCGCCGACATCTACCCGGCCATGGCCGTGGACCAGATCGACATCGCGGCCTCCGGGGGCGACGGCGCGGTGGCCGCCCGCGGCAACGGCGTGAAGCTGGTGATCGTCGCGGGCTTCGCCGACGGCGGCGTACGCATCCTCAAGCGGCCGGACCTGCCGGCCAAGAGCGCGGCCGACCTGAAGGGCCTCAAGGTCGCCACCGTCCGCGGCGGCACGCAGGACCTGATGCTGCTGGCCGAGCTCGACAAGCACGGGCTGACCTGGTCCGAGCGTCCCGGCAAGGACGTGCAGCTGACCTACTTCAACAACTACGCCGACCTGAACCAGGCGCTCGGGCAGAAATACGTCGACGTGATCTGCCAGTCGGAGCCGCAATCGACCCAGGCGATCAGCGCCGGCTGGGGCGTCGAGCTGGTCAAGCCCTACGACACCCCGATCGGCAAGCCGGTCCGGCCCCTGGTGATGACCGAGAAGATGTACACCGAGCGGCCGGAGGTGGCCGCCAAGGTGCTGCGCCTGTTCGTGGCCGCCACCAAGGCCTTCATCGACGACCCGGCACTCGCCGAGAAATACGTCCGCGAGCAGGTGTTCAAGGGCCAGTTGACCAGCCAGGACTTTCGCGACGGCATGGCCAACGCGAGCTACACCTACGCCATGCCGGCGGGGCACATGCAGGTCACCACCGACTACATGGTCAAGTACGGGCTGGGTAAGATGCAGAACCCGCCCAAGAGCGATGCCGAGTGGGTCAAGCTCGATCTGCTCGACAAGGCCAAGGCCGACCTGAAGGTCGAGTGATCCGATGGCCCTGCGCGACCTTCGCGGCGTCCTGGTTCCGGTCGCGCTGCTGATCCTGTGGGAGTTGGCGAGTCGCACCGGCCTCGTCTCGGCCGTGGTGCTGCCGCCGCCGAGCGCGGTGGCGGTGAAATGGTGGTCCGGCCTGCTGCCGGCCATGCCGTACGATCCCGGTCAGGAGAGCTACCTGTCCTGGCTGTTCTCCGGCGAGATGCCGCACGACGCGGTCTCCAGCCTGTCTCGGGTGGTCTCCGGCTTCCTGATCGGGGCCGGGCTCGCCGTCCCGGTCGGCCTGATGCTCGGCACCAACGACAGGCTCTACGCCCTGTTCAACCCGCTGCTCCAGGTGCTGCGCCCGATCCCGCCGATCGCCTACATCCCGCTCGCCATCGTGTGGTTCGGGCTCGGCAACCCGCCGGCCCTGTTCCTGATCGCGCTCGGGACCTTCTTCCCGGTCCTGGTCAACACCATCGCGGGGGTGCGTCAGGTCGACTCGATCTACATCCGCGCCGCCCGCAACCTCGGCGCCGGCTCCTGGACGATGTTCCGCCGGGTGATCCTGCCGGCCGCGAGCCCGTTCGTGCTCGCCGGCATGCGCATCGGCATCGGCACCGCCTTCATCGTGGTGATCGTCGCCGAGATGATCGCGGTCTCGGACGGGCTCGGCTACCGGATCCTCGAGGCTCGGGAATACATGTGGTCGGACAAGATCATCGGCGGCATGCTGACGATCGGCATCCTCGGCCTGATCATCGACGGGGCGATGAGCCGCCTCAACGATCACCTGCTGCGCTGGCACCGCGGCCTGGAGCGGTAACCCGGACGATGTCGGCAGAGATCGTGGTCGCGAACGCCGTCAAGGTGTTCGGCAGCGGCGCTTCGGGCGTCGCCGCCCTTCAGGACATCTCGGCAACGGTGCCGGAGGGCCAGTTCCTGTGTTTGCTCGGGCCCTCGGGCTGCGGCAAGTCCACCCTGCTCAACGCTATGGCGGGCTTCAGCCCGCTCACCTCGGGCACGATCACGGTGGGCGGCAGGCCGGTGGTCGATCCCGGCCCGGACCGGGGCATGGTGTTCCAGGAATACGCCCTGTTCCCGTGGATGAGCGTCGAGGACAACGTCCGCTTCGGCCTGGACATCAAGGGCGTGCCGCGCGCGCAGGCCAACGAGACGGTCGACCGCATCACCGCGACGCTCGGCCTGTCGGATTTCCGCACCCGCTACCCGAAGGACCTGTCGGGCGGAATGCGCCAGCGCGTGGCCATCGCCCGCATCCTCGCCCTCGACCCGCCGGTGATGCTGATGGACGAGCCGTTCGGGGCCCTGGACGCCCTGACGCGGCGCACCCTGCAGGACGAACTGCTCCGGATCTGGGCCGATTCGCGCAAGACGATCGTGTTCGTGACCCACTCGATCGAGGAGGCGATCTACCTGGCCGACCGGATCCTGGTGATGACCTACCGGCCCGGGCGCATCAAGCGCGACGTCACCGTGCCGATCCCCCGGCCCCGGGACCCGGCGAGCGCCGACTTCAACGCGATCAAGCGCGAGCTGGGCCAGCTCGTGATGGAGGAGCAGGCGCGCTTCACCGACGCGGAGCTGCACGCCCCGGCGGTGGATTGAGGATCTTTTCGGATCGCAGCCGCGGCGCTTACCCGCCGGACCGGACCTTCACCCCGAGCAGCGCCTCGAACGGCAGCACCATCGCGCCCTTGTCGCGGTCGCCGTGGCCCTGGCGCAGGGCGGTCTGGTAGGTCGCGGTGGCGGCGGCCGTGACCGGCATGGGATAGCCGCCCTCGGCCGAGATCGCCGCGGCCGCGACGAGGTCCTTGTAGGCCGCGCCCATCGGGTAGCCCTCGTCGAAGCGGCCCTGGAGGATGCGCGGCACGAAGTACTGCGCCGCGTAGCTCCGGCTGGTGCCGGTGGTGACCACCTGGGCGATCTGCTCCGGATCGAGCCCCATGGCCACCGCCATCGGCAGCACCTCGGCCAGCGCCGCGATATTGATGTCGTAGAGCACGTTGTTGATCGTCTTGGTGAGCTGGCCGGAGCCCGCCGGCCCCATATGCAGGACGCTGGTGCCGATCCGCTCCAGCAGCGGCCGGACCGCCGCGACGCTCTCCGGGTCGCCGCCGCACATCACCGTGAGCGTCCCGGCTTCTGCGCCCGCCGGCGCCCCCGAGACCGGGGCATCGACGAAACGCCGCCCGGTCGCCGCCACGGCGCGCCCGATGGCGAGCGCCTTGGCGTGCGCGATGGTGCTGAGATCCACCACGATCGCCCCCGGCGCCAGCCGCTCGGCGAGACGATCCCCGCCGAACAGGGCCGCCTCGACCACGTCGCCGTTCGGCAGGCACAGGAACAGCACCGCGGCGCCGTCGACCGCCGTGCGATCCGCCGTCGCGACGAGGCCCGGCCCGTCGAGCCCGGCCAGGCGCGCCGGGTCGGAATCCACCGCCACGACGGTCTCGGAGTCGGACGGGCGCTTGGCCGCGAGGTTGCGGGCGATCGGGTGGCCCATGGCGCCGAGGCCGACGAAGGCGAGGCGGCTCACAGCCATCCGCGGATGCTCCGCGCCATGGCGGCCGCCGAGATCCCGTAGCGGTCGTGGAGCGTCGGCAGGGCGCCGGCATCCAGGAACTCGTCCGGCAGGCCGATCTGGCGGAAGCCGCGCTCCGGCATCGTTCCGTTGCGCATCAGCACGCCCGCCACCGCCTCGCCGAGACCGCCGATCACCGTGTGGTTCTCGGCCACCACCACGAGGCGTCCGCCACGTCGGGCCTCGTGCAGGATGGTCGCCTCGTCCAGAGGCTTGATCGTCGGCACGTGGAGGACCGCCACGTCGATCCGGTCGTCGCGCAAAGCGTCCGCCACTTCCAGCGCCCGCATGGTCATCAGACCGGAGGAGACAACGAGCACGTCGCGTCCGTCGCGGATCGTCTTGGCCTTGCCGAGCTCGAACGTGTAGCCGTACTCGTCGAGCACCAGCGGGACGTTGCCGCGCAGGAGCCGCAGGTAGACCGGCCCCTTATGGGCGGCCATGGCCGGCACGACCTGCTCGATCTCGTGGGCGTCGCACGGGTCGATGATCGTGAGGTTGGGCATGCCGCGGAAGATCGCGAGGTCTTCCGTCGCCTGGTGGCTCGGGCCGTAGCCGGTGGTCAGGCCGGGCAGGGCGCAGGCGATCTTGACGTCGAGATTCTCCTCCGCGATCGCCAGGCAGATGAAGTCGTAGGCCCGCCGCGCCGCGAACACCGCGTAGGTGGTGGCAAACGGCGTGAAGCCTTCGCGGGCGAGCCCGGCCGCCGCGCTCATCAGGAGCTGCTCGGCCATCCCCATCTGGTAGAACCGCTCGGGATGGGCCTGCGCGAAGATGTGCAGGTCGGTGTATTTCGACAGGTCCGCCGACAGGCCGACGATGTCGGGCCGGGTCTTGGCGAGCTCGACCAGGGCGTGGCCGAACGGCGCGGCCTTGGTGCGCTGCCCGGGGGCGGCCAGCGAGGCGATCATCGCCGAGGTCTTGAGGCTGCCGCCCTCCCGCGGGGCGGGCTTCTCGTATTTCGAGCGTCTCACCGCACCCTCCCTTCGTCCAGGATCGCCAGCGCCCGCTGCCACTCGTCCGGCTCGACGCGCAGGAAGTGGTTGCGCTCGCGCGCTTCCAGGAACGGCACGCCCTTGGCCATGCGCGTGTCGCAGATGATGATCCGGGGCTGCGGCCCCGGGTGGTTCCGGGCGGCGTCGAAGGCCGTCACCAGCGCGTCGATGTCGTTGCCGTCGACCCGCTGCACGAACCAGTTGAACGCCTCGAATTTCGGGGCCAGCGGCTCGAAGTTGAGCACCCCCGTTGAGGCGCCGTCGGCCTGCATGCCGTTCACGTCGACGAGGCCGATCAGGTTGTCGAGCTTGAACGAGCCCGCCGACATGGCGGCTTCCCAGGTCGAGCCCTCGTCGAGCTCGCCGTCGGAAAACAGGTTGTAGACGAAGTTTTTCGAGCCCTTCCGCTTCAGGCCGAGGCACATGCCGACCGCGATCCCGAGCCCGTGGCCGAGCGAGCCGCCGGTGATCTCCATGCCCGGCGTGTAGGTGGCCATGCCCGACATCGGCAGGCGGCTGTCGTCGCCGCCGTAGCTCGTCAGCTCGTCCTCCGGGATGATCTCCGCCTCGATCAGCGCCGCGTAGAGGGCGATGGCGTAGTGGCCGATCGACAGCAGGAACCGGTCGCGGCCCTCCCATTCGGGATCCTCGGGCCGGTAGGTCATGGCGTGGAAGTAGCTCACCGCCAGCACGTCGCTGATGCCCAGCGCCTGGGCGATGTAGCCCTGGCCCTGGACCTCGCCCATGCGCAGGGCATGGCGGCGGATGTGGTAGGCGCGCTCGCCGAGCGGGACGTTGGACCCCGCGCGGGGCCGTTCGGTCGGGGACGGAGACGTCATGGCGTGCTCCTCAGTGGATCAGCATGCCGCCGTTCACGTCGATCACCGCGCCGGTGATGTACGCGGACAGGTCGGAGGCCAGGAACAGGCAGGCGTTGGCCACATCGTCGGCCACCCCGAGGCGCCCCAGCGGGATGCCCTTGGCGATCTCGACCTTGAGCTCGGGGGTGAGCTTGCCGCCGGTGATGTCGGTCTGGATCAGGCCGGGCGTCACGGAATTGACCCGGATCCCGTCGGGGCCGAGTTCCCGGGCCATCGCCTTGGCGAGGCCCAGCACGCCGCCCTTGGCGGCGCTGTAATGCGGGCCGCCGAAGATGCCGCCGCCGCGCTGGGCGGAGACCGAGGACATGCACACGATCGCCCCGGAGCCCTGGCCGCGCATCCCCGGGATCACGGCCTGGCTCATGTAGAGGGTGCCGCGCAGGTTCACGTCGGTGACCGCGTCATAGTTCTCCGGCGCGATGTCCATGATCTTGAGCGGCTGGGTGATGCCGGCATTGTTGACCAGCACGTCGATGCGCCCGAGTCGGGCCACGATCTCCTCGGCGGCCCGGGAGCAGGCGGCCCGGTCGGTCACGTCGCAGGCGAGGCCGACATGGCCGGCGCCGATGTCGCGGGCGGCGTCCTCGGCCTGGCCGGCATCAAGGTCGAGCACGGCGATGCGGGCGCCGTATTGCGCGAACAGGCGCGCGGTGGCCTTGCCGATGCCGCGGGCGGAGGCCGCCCCGGTGATCACGCAGACCCGATCGTTCAACAGCATGGGACCCTCCCGGCGATCCGCGCGCGTGCGGGATCGAAGCCTGTCGTCGCGACGGAGGCTGAAGCCGGCCGGCGACCGCGATCCGGAGATCGGCGGCCTCGCGGTGACGTTTCCTCGCGTCTTGTTCGTTGGGGCGACATTGGCCCGGTGAGACCGGCCGCGACAAACGCGAATCCTGCACCCGCAGGTGAATGGGATTCACCTGCGGGTGCGTTTCAAGCCAGCTCGGCGGCGAGATCGATCCCGAGTTCCCGGGCGAGCCAGCGGGCGAAGACCCGCAGCGGCGCCCGGCGGCGGGCATCGGCCGGGCAGACGAAATGGTGGCCGACGATGTGGCCAACGCCTGCCTGTT